>JBBQIF010000287.1:0-4384 GCA_038324665.1 Bacteroidia bacterium | reverse complement strand
AATAAAGGGATATCATACCATTCCAGTTTAGTCTTAGCAATGCTTATAATAAAAAGGTACACTAAAACGACAATGGACATAAAATTTATCTCGCGGATCCTTCGGTAAATACCCCAAGCAATACCAAAAGGCAATAACCATATAAACCAACTAAACCTAAAACTGAATAAGTGCTGGATATAATAGTACCATTCCCCTTCATGACCGTCACGCCCATTGACAAAACGACCTCCAAAATCATTATGCCATACGGCCTTCAAATAACCGGGAACAGCAGACTCCCTTAAGATACAAAACAGTAAAAAAGGGATGAGCGCAATTAAAAGAGTGATTGAAAGTTTGCCATAATTTTTAAATTTTGTTTCGTAAAAAAATAAGGAAAAATATACAGGAAAAAAGATGAGTGCAGCAGCACTTTTTGTAAATACCGCTAAGGCAACAAAAAGTGTAAACAAATACAAATACTTCTTTTTAGCTGACAATAAATAAGTATGGCAGTAATATATACTGAACACTAAGAAAAATGCCAGCAAGGCATCATAATCACCTGTGATACTTCCATGCAAGTTAATGAAGCCATCGCAAGTGGTTAAAATTAACATGGCGAAGCAAGCCGATATAATATTTGCATTTATTTTAAACACAAAAAAGCCGACCAGCAATATAGTAGACAAACCCGCCATTGCAGAAGGAAATCGAATGGCCCACTCCCCTGCCCCGAAACATTTTATGGATAGTACTTGTAGCCATATCATGAGTGGAGGTTTGGTATTGTATAAATCTGGAACTTTTTCAAAAGTAGTAACAATGCAATTTCCTGAAGCGTTCATCTCCATCGCATTCACTGCCAATCGCGATTCATCCCATTGTACAATAGGCAAACTACCCAGATGATAAAACTGCGTAAATAAAATATAAAGCGAAGAAATGAATAGTATGAAAAGGGAATACCTATTTTTCATTGAGGATGATAATCCGGCCTATCAAATATTGGCCATTACTGCATTCTCCTCATTCTCCTTAAATTCCATTATTTGCTCGAGTGCATCCGGAATTACATCGCTACAAATAACAATAAAGGACCCTTTTTCCGCATTGGCAATCGCATAATTAATAGCTTCCTTTTCAAGTGGCAGAACGGTTACTTTCTTATTTGGATCGATACTCTTGATACCTTTTAACATTAAGTCAATAATATCATTTTCCGACCTTCCTCTTAAGTTCCTATCTTGTCTTATTATGATCTCGTCAAATATTTTTGCAGCCTCAGCACCAAGAGACATGGTATCCTCATCGCGCCTGTCACCAACACCTGCAATAATTCCAACCTTCCTCGTAGCTTCGGTCAACGCAATAAATTTACCAATTGCCTGCACACCTGCAGTGTTATGTGCATAATCCACCATCACTGTGAAGTTCTTAAAATTGAATATATTCATCCTTCCAGGTGTTTGTGCAGGTGATGGGATAAATGTCTGCAATGCTGATTTGATATCCTCAATCTTAAAATTGCGCAGATATGCAGCCAGGATAACTGGCAGACAATTAGCAATATTAAACTCCGCTTTGCCACCAAATGTCATGGGAATATTCGTAATTTTTTCTACTCTTATCTTCCATGCACCTTTCATAATCGTAACATAACCGTTTTCATATACAGCCGTTATTCCTCCTGCTTTAGAATGTTCAATTATCCGCGGGTTATTTTCATCCATACTGAAATAGGCAATTTTGCATTCCAGACCTTCCCTCATTTTATATACCAAGTCATCATCTGCATTTAATATGGCGTGCCCTTCTGGGAAAACACTTTCCACCACAACAGCTTTTACTCTGGCTAATTGCTCAACGGTATCAATTCCCTGCAACCCTAAATGATCGGCTGCTATATTGGTGACGATTCCAATATCGCAATTATGAAAACCTAAACCAGCTCTTAAAATTCCTCCCCTGGCACATTCCAATACCGCAAAATCAACAGATGGATCCTTTAGTACGAATTCTGCAGAAATTGGGCCTGTGCAATCACCTTTCATCATCATCTCATTCTGTATATAAACACCATCAGTAGTGGTATAACCTACTTTAAAACCTACCTGTTTGCAAAGGTGCGCCATCAATCGCGTTGTGGTTGTTTTACCATTAGTTCCTGTTATAGCTACAATAGGTATCCGTGCAGAAGTACCCGGCGGATATAGCATATCAATCACAGGTTCGGCCACATTCCTCGCTAGACCTTCAGTTGGGTCAAGGTGCATCCTGAAGCCAGGTGCTGCATTAACTTCCAGCACAGCTCCACCGTTTTCTATCAATGGGGTGCTTAAATCAGGTGCCATAATATCGATGCCGCAGATATCCAAACCAATTATCCTTGCTATCCTTTCGCACATGAATATATTGCTTGGGTGAACAATATCGGTAATATCGGTGGCGGTTCCCCCAGTACTAATATTGGCCGTAGGCTTTAGCAGTAATTCTTGCCCCTTAGGTAATATCGTCTCCAAAGTGAATCCATTATCCTTTAAAATATATTCGGTAAAACTATCCACCTTTATTGTGGTTAACATCTTTTCGTGTCCATAGCCCCTACGTGGGTCGCTGTTTACAATATCTATCAGTTGCTGGATAGTATTTACACCATTTCCTCTTACGCAGGCGGGTGTCCTCTTTGCTGCTGCTATAAATTTGTAATTGATTACTAAGATACGGTGGTCATGACCAGTAATAAATTTTTCGACAATCACGGAACGGGAGTATTTTTTGGCTGCATCAAATCCAGCAATCAATTCTTCATGGTTTCGGATATTGGTGGTTGCCCCTTTACCATGATTCCCATTAATTGGTTTTGTAACCAGCGGATAACCTATTCGAGAGACCGCAGATTCAAGGTCTTCCAAGTCGTAACAGATTCTCCCTTTAGGCACTGGGATTTCTGCTGCTTCCAATAGATTTTTGGTATCTTCTTTATCACAGGCGATTTCCACCGCTATGCTGCTTGTAGTACTAACAACTGTTGCCTGTATCCTCCTTTGGTTAATGCCATAACCAATCTGTACCAGCGACCGTCTATTTAAACGGATAAAAGGTATTTTGCGTTTTATGGCTTCCTCGACAATACTGCCTGTGCTTGGTCCTAGCCTCTCTTCTTCCCTAATCTCTCTGAGTTTTTGAATATCATCCTCAACATGGTAAGGGGTATTATTGATGAGTGACTCGGCAATTGCAACAGCCGCCCTTCCGGCAAAGACGCCAGCTTTCTGCTCAAAATAATTGAATACGACATAATAAATCCCTTTGGTAGTTGTTTCACGGGTTCGTCCAAAACCGCAATTCATCCCTGCTAAAGTCTGTATCTCCAGGGCAATGTGTTCAATAACATGGCCCATCCAGGTACCTTCCTCTACTCGTTGAAAAAAACCTCCCGGGATACCGGGACTACATCTGTGACCGTACATTGTAGGAAAGAGTGTTTTTAGTCTTTCATAAAACCCATCAATTAAGTTGGTTGGCCTTTGTTCCAATTCCTCAAGATCGAGGCGCATTACTATTAATTTATGCCTACGGATGCTCCAATAATTAGGGCCGTTCATGGTTTTTATATCAACAATTTTCATATGAGTATATATTATTCGGGGATTAAAAAGATTCTTAAGGGGATTACTATCGTGCAAAAAAGCAAACATTTAGCATATAAACAAGTTTATACAAGGTTTTTATTTAAAAAAATGCAAAGTAGAAGAATAATATTCCCAATAAATGCATACAAATCTTATTTTTGAAAGGTGGATTCAAATACTCTTAATCGTTCCTTTTTCAAGCATATTGGTCAAACCTCCAACAATCCCTTAGCCCTTCAAATTGAAAAGGCCGACGGCATCTATATGTACGCAAAAGACAAAATCTATATTGACTGCATTTCCGGCATTAGCGTAAGCAATGTAGGGCATGGTAACAAAGAGGTTATATCAGCAATTAAGCAGCAACTTGATCAATACCTGCACCTAATGGTGTATGGTGAAATGATAGAACAACCGCAAGTAGAACTTGCGACAAGACTTGCTGGTTTACTGCCTGAAAGTTTAAACTGCTGCTACTTTGTTAACAGCGGAAGCGAGGCCATAGAAGGAGCCATGAAACTTGCCAAAAGGATTACTGGCCGGCATCATTTTACAGCACAATACCTTGCCTACCATGGAGGGACACAAGGAGCACTTAGTTTGATGAGCGATGCTTATTTCAGTCGCAAATTTGTGCCGCTCTTGCCCGGTATTTCGTTTATCCATCAAAATGAACAGTCGGAAATCCATCTCAAAATCACAGAAAAAACCGCCGCCGTTTTTATTGAACCTGTTATGGGCGAAAAAGGCTATATCCCATGCGATAT
>JBBQIF010000286.1:0-4394 GCA_038324665.1 Bacteroidia bacterium | reverse complement strand
CTGGTGTTAATTGGGCACCGCTAAGACATAATTGACCGGATTCACCTGCATTTAAAATTACATCGTCTTCGTTAATAAGAATAGTTTCTGTTCCTTCCATCGCCTTACCAATTGAAAGTATTCCATTATTAGACTTATTTTCTGAATGCCGGTTGTACAAATAATAGGTGCAAAATACGGTATCTTCAGTAGGGCCATAAAAATTGAAAATTTCAGCATTTGGAAGGCATTGTCCCCATTCTTCAGTAATATCCAAAGGAAGTGCCTCTCCGCAAAAAATACTGTATTTCATATCTGGAAAATTTATTTCACTAAAATACGGACGAAGGTAATGAAGCATTGAAGGCACCATGCCTGCAAAAGTAAGTTTTTGGTCTTCCATCAATTCATAGATATAGGCATATCTTATTTTATTTTTGGGAACTGTATATAAACAGGCTCCTTTCATCAATGGGACAAGGTAAGCCATTACAGAAAAATCGAATGTCAGTTCAAACATTTGCAGGCATCTGTCGTTCCTGTCAAGTTTAAAACCTATTTTAAAAAATGAGTCAATGAATGTACTGAGATTTCGTCTCGTTATCGGTACTCCTTTTGGCTGTCCTGTTGTGCCTGAGGTAAATAGAATGTACGCCAGTTCGTCGCCAGGTGTCTCTTTAGGAATCAGGTTAATAGTTGATTCAGGTAGTTTTTTACTTTCAATCAGGTTATAAGAAGGGAATAATAAATTCTCAGAGGAATCGATGATGGTTTTTATATAAGCCTGATGAATAATATTTTCGTTTCTGTCTTTGGGTGTTTCGGGGCTCAAAGGTACATAAGCTTTTCCCTCGAACCACAGCGCAATAATTGCCGCATAGGTTTCTAAGTCATTATTTGTTACTAAACCAATGTTTTTTTCACCCTCTTTAATTTTAAGTTGTATAGAATGCCTGATATTAGATATTACCCTTGCAAAATCACTGTACTGATAAAAAACATCATTAATAAAAAGCACATTGGAATCACTACAATCTCTTATGGTGTTCTGAAGGTTATAAAAAAGTTGCATGTTTATCTATCGTTTTAAAATATTTTCTAAACAAGGATTTTTTTGCTCATTTCCTCCAAGATGGCTTCTTTATTCAGGTACTTTTTGGCATAATTAATGGCATTTAATCTTTCTTGGCTGTAATCTCCTGAACAAGCTGCTAGAATAGCTTCATATAAAAGGACATTATCTTCCGGCGGTATCACTATTCCCATTTTATGGTTCTTTATATCTGAATATAAACTTGAACCCTCTTCTGCTGTAGCAATTACCAGCCCTCCAGTAGCAAGAATAGTTGTTAATTTACTCGGCATAACAAGGTCGCTGGCTTCTCGCTTTTGCAACACCAAGTGAACATCTGCGAAATTTAAGAATTTATTGAATACATTACTTTCCTGAAGTGGTAGGAAAAATACATTATCTGCTGACTTCTCCTTTGCCAATTGCTCCAGTTTCTGTTTATAGGGCCCATTTCCGCAAATAACAAATTTTATCTTAGCATTTGCTTTGCATTTAAGTGCAATTTCTATCAAGGCATCTAAACCCTGTTTTTCACCTATACTCCCAGAGTAGAGAATTATCTAATCATCGGGTTGAAACCCCCAAAGTGGTTTTAAACACTGCTTATCTTCCACGGGAAAATAACTGTTAATATCTACCCAATTAGGGAAGAATGCTATGTCTTTGTTGATTTTAACATTAATCTTTTTAAGCATCCCCGATGAGATTGAACTAATAGAATTAACTCTTTTTAGAATGAATTTCTCCAATGAAAAAAGAATACTAAAGACAAATTTAGACTTAACTACTTTTAAGTCCCTTGCTGCTTCTATTTGTAAATCCTGAATGTGATAATTGATTTTACCCCCTTTGAAAACTCTGTAAATAAGGGCCAAAAAACCTAAATGAAAAGGCGGGGCAATACAAAAAATATGCGCATGTTTTGGTTTGAATAACAAGTAGAAAATGACAAATAAAGCTGAAAGGAAAAAACTTGCCTCATGTATCATTCGCTTTATACCAGATGGTGTTTTTGGCACATAAAAAGGACAGCGATATAAAATCGTATTGCCGTTATCTCTCACCTCTCTCCTATACCATTTGCCAGTATATGGCTTTTGAACCTGCCAGTTAGGATAATATGGAAACGAAGTTATTACAGAACATTTGTAACCATGGCCCGCTAGCCACTCCCCCATTTCACCAGTATAGCGACCAATTCCAGTTAATTCCGGCGAATAATTAATGCCAATAATCAGTATATTTTTTGAGTCGCTTTTCAATTGTGTTTTCAATAATATTTTATTCAAGAATTAACAATTCTTATCTTTATTCTCTTTTATCTTGCAATAAATAAGTGTAAAGTAAGACATTTTGAATATTGCAAATGCAAAACCCCTTGCACCGTCGCGAAAGCCGCCTAGTAAGAAGAAACTACCACAAAAAAAGAAAGGTCCAATGAATACGCTTCGCATTAAGCGATATTTAAGGCGTTGCTTCCATGTCCATTGCGAAGATATCTCAGGATCATTTGCCGCTTTTAAAAAACGGGCAGCTTCCCATGCAGCATATTCTGTATGCTTATTGATATAATGTGTAGCCCCTCTAAAATCCTGATGGTCGATCTTACTTTTGATTTTACCAATTTCACCTTCGATTACCGGATGTTCATGTATTTCCATATCCAAATGACTCCATTGGTTTTCATCTATCTTTTCATACTCACCTGCTCCAACTTTAAAAAGGGCCAGCTTATTCAAAGGATAACCTCCTCTTAGCTTTTTTCCTAAAAAGTATATGGTGTAATTGAGCCAATAACCTTCTTTATCATCTTTTAACAATGCTTCTGTTAGTTCTGACTTAAATGCATCCGTTAAATACTCGTCGGCATCAAGAAACATTACCCATTTTGTTGTGGGTGTATGGTTCCTTAAATACCAGTTTCTTTTTTTTGGGAACATACCATCCCATTTAAAATTAATAAAATCAGCTCCATTCTGAAGCGCAATGTTTTTCGTATTGTCAATACTACCAGAGTCTACAACAACTATTTTACGGGCAAAATCCTTTCCGATAGCGGCAAAGCACCCTGGCAAGTTTTGTTCTTCATTCAGAACAGGTATAACGATGGTAAGGTCAAGCATTTGTAAGGTATTTCGTTAATGTCTATTTAAGTAAATAAGGCAGCGTTGCTTTTTATATGTGCTTCATTATACATTGAACATAAGATGATGCTTTTGGGGAAATCATTTGCTAATTTTATCAATTTTTCACCTGCTTTCATATCTTTAGACCCACCTTTAAGAGGTGAAAAAAGGATATTGGGTTCTTTGCCCCTTGATTTTAAAATAGCATCATACCCCATGGCCCCTGGAGAATTATCAAATTGAAGAATATCAAATTTCGATAAATATGCTGAATGCAAAGCTTCTTGTGAACGCATGTAAGCTAATCCAAAGGCACGTATTTTTCCTTCTTTTTTAAGTAGGTCAGCAGTATATATTATTTCATTAATTTCTGAAATAGTTTCGTGTGGTTCATGTATAAAGAAATAATCCAGATAATCTGTCCTCAACTCTTTTAGGCTTTTTTCTAAACTTGCCCTCATGGTGATGGCATTCAAAGAAATTCTGTCATGAAAACTGTCACTCATGTTAACAGATGCTTTATCGTTCATAGACGATTTATCAATAGATTCTTTATTTAGTTTGTTTTTTAGACTTCTAAGGAGAGGTTTTACTGGTCGTATTAAGCTGGCTTTCCAATTGGCCATGATACCAAACTTACTGGCGATTATTAAATCCTTCCTTCGGTTTTCAATTAATTTACCGACAAAAGTTTCGGCTTCTCCGTAGCCATAAGAACGCGCCAAATCTAGGTGGTTAATACCTAGCTCAATTGCACAATCCAAAGCCCTTTTTGCTTTTGCTGAATCCACAGAACCTAGAATCGGTGCGCATCCGAATCCTAATACAGATGATTGGATGCCATTTATTAGTTCTATCTTTCTCATTTTGAATTCCTAAGATAATGTGCAAGTCGCACAGCAAATGCACCTAAATAAAAAGTAGGGTTAGCCTGTCCAGAGGTAGGGAAAACAGAACTGCTGCAGACATAAACATTACTTGTTCCAAATAATTTTAAGTTTTGATCCACTACACCTTTTTCTGGTGAATCCGCTATCCTCGTTGTCCCTGATTGATGCAACCCATCTTTTGACATGGCCCTGATTGCCGCTGGCAGTTCATTTTCGGGAAACCAGTATTCCAACTTGCCACAATTGCATTTTTGCAACCATTCGTCCAATACACTGTGCAATTTGATAATTGAATTAACATCATCATCGGTCAATTCATAATCGATA
>JBBQIF010000285.1:0-4410 GCA_038324665.1 Bacteroidia bacterium | reverse complement strand
CAAGGCGAATTCCTTTCGGAATTATGAATGGAGTAATGGAGCGACCAAAGATTATACGTTTTCATATATCGAAGCAACCTACATTCTTAAGGTTACAGATGGATATAACTGTAAAGAAGCGGATACAATAAAAACATTCTTTTTCCCATTGCATAAACCTAACCTTGGCCAGGATAGTACACTGTGTAAAAATGGAACTATACTTGTAAAAGATAATACCGGATATATGTTTACAGATTATACCTGGAATACAGGATCGAAATCCTCAAAAATTATTGGAGAATCAGGAAATACTTATATCCTTAAAGCAATGGACAAGAGCAATTGCTTTAGCTCTGATACAATTTATTATCCCACAGTCAATTTCCCTGATATAAACCTCGATAAAGAAATAGTGCTTTGTGAGAGAGAAGAACTGCCTATTAAATTATCCTCCGCCGGAACCAAATATTTATGGAATGATGGAGTGACTGATTCTTTCAGACAAATTAAATTGCCCGGTTTCTATACTTTGAAAGCAAGTAAAAATGGTTGTGAATCAACTACCTCCTTTCATGTGGAGGTTTGGCCTTATCCGGTGGTTGAACTTGGTACTAAAACCTTTTGTGACGAACCTTATTTCTATTTAGATGCAGGCGAAGCCAAATCTTATTTATGGAGTACAGGTGAGCAAACGCGCAGCATTACAGGTTCGGGCAATAAATTGTATTGGGTTGAGGCAGCCAATGATAGATGCATCACCCATGATACTTTGAGAATAAATTACGTGGAAAACCATCCTTTTTATTTTCCAAATGTATTCTCACCGAATAATGACGGAAACAATGATGTATTTAGCACCCAATCTGATTTTGAAGTGATGAATGTAAAGATATACAATCGATGGGGAGAGCAAGTGTTTGCAACAGAAAAATTGGGAGAATACTGGGATGGCACTTACCAGGGTTTAAATAGTCAGGATGGTGTATATTTGGTAACAATAACTTATATAGATTGCGCAGGAAGTATAAAGACTACTCAAGGGATTGTCCAATTAATGAGATAGAGTTTTATTGATTGGGTAAAAATGATGCTTTTTTTTTATTTTTTATGACTACGATTTTTAACCTAATATTGTACTGTAAAACAAAATAAAAGCCCCACTGCGAATGTAAAGACCCTTTTTGATTTCTCTGTTAAATACATTCAAGGTAGAGCCTCTGGCTGGAATGGAACAGCGTGGTATATTTTCTATTGGCCCTTTAACAATTTAATATTTCATCTAAAAATGGACAAATGGGAATTTTATCAAGATGCTCAAAACGAATGGCGTTGGAGGCGTACAGCCCCGAATGGCAGGATTGTGGGCGCTTCCTCACAGGGATACGTAAATCGTACTGACTGTGTAGAGAATGCAATAAGGAATGGCTATGAAGGCTCGTAATTGATTGGATAATCATGCAGAAACTCTAAATTGCCCTCATTTTATCGTGAGTGCAACTAACATCATTTTGGGAGAGTAGATGGTGATTGATAAATTATAACCATGCCTTCCCAATTTTTTTTAATGATTGTGAATTAACTTTCAAGTAAAATCGAATAGGGAACAATTTAATTAATTTGTTTTTATTTAGACATCTATTTTGGTAGTTAACATAACTGTTTTAGTATTTCCGGTTCGTTTTAAAATACCCCATTGCTGTAATTCCCCTTTTATTATTTTGAGATATGATTTCAATAAAACTAAAAAAAATATTTGCCTGTAAATTATATGTTGTGGGATCATTGATAGGAGTGTATTTATTTTTATTCTCTCGCCTTGATACGCGTATGCTATAATAGCGATAAGCATTTCAATTACCATATAGGCTACATATAAGCCAAGTACTATCAATGTTTTTCCGAAAATCAATGAAAATATAAGCACCAAATCTACAATTGGATTAAAAATGGGAAGAATCATTTGATACAAAAGGATGTTGGGTAAAACCACCCATCCAATATTAGGTTTTTTAAAGCTAAAAAGCAGTTTTTTGTGTTTCCAAAAACTTTGCATAATACCAAAACTCCACCTTTTCCTTTGTTTCATGAACGATTCTAGCGTTTCGGGGGCCTCAGTAAAAGCACGGGCAATATTACAGGTCTTTACTTTATATCCGGCAGATAAAATACGAAGCGTTAAATCACAATCTTCTGCTAGAGTATCCGTTTTAAATGTGCCCACTTCCATTACCCTTTCTTTATGAAACAATCCTATAGCTCCTGGAACAACCATTATTCCATTTAAAGTATCAAACGCCAACCTATCAAAATTCTGACTTGTTGTATATTCAATATCCTGCCAATGGGTTAAGAGGTTCATTCTATTGCCAATTTTTACATTTCCAGCAACTGCTGCAACCCGATCATCATCAAAATAAATTATCATTTTTTCGATTGCATCCGATTCAATATTGGTATCTGCATCAATACAAAACAATAATTCGCCATTGGATTTTTCAATTCCAAAGTTAAGAGCATCAGCTTTACCTCCATTTAATTTTGTAAAAATTTGTATTTTTTTATTCGAGCCATATTTTGAGCTTAGATTTAAAAGTGTATTATCTGTGCTACCGTCATCTATAATTAAAATCTCAATATTAGAATAGCTGAGATTTAATAAGTGTTCAACTGTCTTGATAATATTTATTTCTTCATTAGAGGCCGGTACTATCACACTTACTTTTTTATTATTTATTATTGCAATATTTTTATTGCGTGAATCTATCATTTTTTTAGTTGCCAAAAATGCAATTACAATTAGTTTAAAGGAGGTTAGAATAAGGGCAACAATGAATATAAAATAAATAGCAATTTCAGCAAAATAGGCCAGATTGATTGCCGTAAAATTAATCAAACCAATAAAGTTTCTTTCTTTGTTTTTAACCAAAGGCATTAACTCACTTTTAGGTTTATCTATCAAGTCGCTTACTGTAGTAAATGTATAACCATGCTTTAAATAATATTCTATTATGATTGGTAATGCTTTTATTGTTTCTTTTCGTATACCTCCGGCATCATGCATCAGAATAATATTTCCATAGTCTTTTTGAGTAATAGCCCGTTCGATAATAGTTTTAGCAGTTATATCCTTCTCCCAGTCTCTGGTATCTATAGATGCTCCAACGTAAATATAGTTTTCATCTTTCCCAATCGCCAATGGATGTAATTCATTGAAAGATGTTGGTTCAGCATCGATATTAAACGGAGGACGAAAAAGTATAGTTGAATGGCCTGTAATAGCCTCTATTATCCTACGGGTACTTCGTAATTCTAGCAAAGTTCTTTCCATACTTGCAGTTTCCAAGTTAGCATGGGTATAGGTGTGGTTACCTATTTCATATCCTTTTTCATAAAGTTTTTTAAAAGTGGGTAGGTTAGCCTGGACATTGGCACCTAAAACAAAGAAAGTTGCGGGTATTTTGTATTTTTCAAGAATATCTATAATCTGGTTGGTATAAGTCTCATCAGGACCATCATCAAAAGATAAAACTATTTTTTTGCTTTTGGCTCCCGTTTTATTAATAACATAACCAGTAGGTAAATCTTTATAGTATTGCTCGGAAATCAATTGTTCTGAGCTATCATATTTTAATTTTACTAAGCCGTTTTTTGGCGCACTGATAATGTTCAGAACTTCGCCTTCCCCAATATAATCAACTACATGGGTAGCCGAAATTTCTTCCAATTCCTTAAATTTAAAGTTGCATTTTTTTAAGTTGTCAAAACTTAAATCCTTATCATAATAATTCCATAGCCTCTCATCTTCGGAGCCTAAGCGCCATAGGGCAGTGCCAGCTAATCCAAAATCATAAGAGGCTCTTATTACATTAAAATAAGTAGCCGCATCAGTAAAATAAACATTGTGTTCTGTATTTTGTTCATCCCAATATTTGTAATTTAAATTGTAAGTTTGATTATCAAAATGAGGCATTGTATCGCTTTCACTGGCTGTTGCAATTGCTTCTTCGTAGGTAATATCTGTGCCTACAAATCCCTTTGGCCAATCATAACCATAAGTAGCTACGCAAAGCACTAATTTATTTGGTGGTATCTGACCAATGGCAACATCAACGGCATTTTCTATCCATTTATAAGCACTAACTGGCCCTGCAACAGAATTTATATTGTGCTGGTCATAGGCCATCAAAAAAATTAAATCATTATGTTTCGATAGTTCTTGATAATTGTAGTCTTCATTAAATGGTGCCACATCCTGAGTGACAATATAACCAAGACTATGAAGTTTCTGTGATAGTTCATTTTGGAAGGAGATAAGATATTCATCTGTACTCTCATTTAAATCTTCAAAGTCAATATTGACACCCTGAAAATTATATTTCTTTAAATTGCCAATAATACTGTTAATAAACTTTTGTTTCCTACTTTTAT
>JBBQIF010000284.1:0-4414 GCA_038324665.1 Bacteroidia bacterium | reverse complement strand
TTAAAGTATTCATATTTTGAAAAATGTTACTCAAAAATACAATACTGAAATTCGATTCAAGGGGCAATTTCCAAATAGGATAATTTGATGACAGAATAAATGCAATAAAATGACAATTACCCTATTTGATGGTCAAAATCTGACCAATCGTTAGTGTGTCTGAACTCAGGCTGTTAGTCTTTTTCAGATCCTCAATACTCATATTGTAAAGTTTTGCAATAGAATAGAGTGTGTCTCCAGTCTTTACGATATGATTTTTAATAGGAATAGTTGCTGGCTTAGCGTCTTTTACCAATAATTTTTGTCCAATATTTAACTGATTGTTTTCCAAATGATTGGAACTTTTCAATTCCTCGATAGAAATATTATATAGTTTGCTTATGCTGTATAGCGTTTCCCCGGCTACAACTATATGGTAGCCTTCATTGGCGTAAGTATTGGGGTTGCCAAATTGTTGATTATTGTCAACTATTGTAGGTAAAAGGGCTGTTTTGCTAACTCTTCCTGTATCGGGTCGTATAATAGCCTTGTGTTGCAGTTGTAAAACACTACCAGGTAGGGCTTCAGTGCCTTCTGTCATCCTATTTTTTTTGTATAAGGAGTTTAGTTTAATGGCATATTTTTGAGAAATTTGCCACATATCTTCGCCTTCCAGCACCACATGGGAAGAAATGCCTGACTTTCTTTTCTTGGGCTTCAGGTATAAAACATCGCCTGGTGCGATGTGGTGGTGCTCTAAATCATTGTACTTTGATAATTTACTTTCAGTTTTACCATTTTTCAATGCAATGATTTCCAACGACTGATCTGGTTGAACTACTGTAGTTGGTATATTTTTGCTGTTAACCACCGTAATATTAGCTGGCATTTGCTGGTCGTAAGGGTTGTATCCTTTCATTACCAAGGTATCAAAATAGGCGAGTTTATTTCTTTCTATACAACTTATCAAAAGATCAGTATATTTTTTATTGCTTGCATATCCTGCTGCAAGTAATCCTTTAGCCCAGCCCTTATAATCAGTAATTTCAAGGATAAATAAGCCAGCATATCTTTTATTTTGACTTAAAAACCTTGAATGGTCCTTAAAAGATTCTTCTGCATTCGAATAACACCTAAAACATTCCTGTAGCGCATCGTCATCCTCTAGAATGGTGCAACCTGTCCAATCTTTTTTACACTTGATGCCAAAATGGTTATTACCTGTCATTGCAAGGCGGCTATTTCCGCTTCCACTTTCCAATAATCCCTGAGCAAGTGTAATACTTGCCGGTACCTTGTATTCCATCATTTCGCGCATGGCGATATTTTTATATAGGTCAATATACCCCTGTACCATTGTAGTTTGGGCATTGATAAACGTTGAATTTAATAGGAAAAGGAAGGAGATATAAAATTTTTTGCTAGAGTACATGGCACTATGAAATTCAAAAATAATTGGCAGACAACTTTTTACCTCATATTTTTGTCAACATATATACAACGATGAATTATCTTAAATTATTATGTTTAGCTTTTTGTTTTTTAACATTAAGAAGCCTTGTTTTAGCTGAAGGAGAGCCACCACAGCCCATTTTTGCTATTTCATACAGTAATAATGCCCCTAAAACTGGCGATATTATTGAAGTAATTTTTAAAACAGGAATTCCTGAAGGGATTCACATGTACAGTACTTACAATAAATGTGAAATAGGACCGCAGAAATTAGAAGTATTTTTTACTAAGCATAAGTCCTTCAAATTAATTGGAACACCTTATAGTGTGGGAGATAAGAAAATGATGGATGATGTATTTAATTGCGAATTAGGTGAGTTTTTTAAAAAGGCAGAAATAAGGCAGAAGATTAAAATTATATCAAATGATGTAAAAATATCCGGTAGTATTGAAGGACAATGGTGTAATGAGACAACTTGTTTCCAAATTGGAGGTAGTATTCCCCTAATTTTCACAGCCCCATCATTAAAAGCTATTGGGGGTGAAATAGTAGGAGAAAAGGCGACCGAAGTGATTGATACTATTCCAATTCCCCAGAATGAGCTAATAGTAATACCTTTAGAACCAAAGGATGCGGATACAGGAAAATGCGCTACTTGTAGTTATAAATTAATGGATTTGGATGATGCCAACCCATGTATTAATAAAACATTCAATGGGGAAAAATCTCAAACTGATAAAGAAAATAACTGGGGATTATTTCTCGTTGCTTTTTTATCTGGATTGGCAGGTTTACTTACCCCTTGTGTCTTCCCCATGATACCAATGACCATTGCTTTTTTTATGAAGGAAGATAAAAGCAAAAAGAAGGCAAATATTAATGGCTTATTCTTTGGAATTTCTATTGTATTTATTTATGTTGTATTGGGTACATTGGTGTCTGCTTTATTAGGCCCTGATGCTGGTAATTTCCTCTCCACCCACTGGATACCTAACACCATATTTTTCCTAGTATTCCTCTTGTTTGCATTTGCCTTCTTTGGAGCCTTTGAACTCGTTTTGCCAGCATGGCTTACCAATAAAGTGGATAGACAAGCAGATAAAGGGGGTTTTTATGGTATATTTTTCATGGCACTTACATTGGCCATTGTATCCTTTTCCTGCACAGGCCCTATTGTAGGCACAGTGATTGTAGAAGCTGCCAAAGGGCAATCCGTCGCAAGACCGGTAATTGCAATGTTTGGATTCGGACTTGCCTTCGCATTGCCATTCACTCTTTTCGCAATATTCCCCCATTGGTTAAAGAGTTTACCAAAAAGCGGTGGTTGGTTAAACGCCGTAAAGGTTTGTTTCGGCTTTTTGGAATTGGCCCTAGCATTGAAATTTTTAAGTATCATCGACCAGACTTATCATTGGCATGTATTAGATCGCGAAGTTTATTTGAGCCTGTGGATTGTTATTTTTGGATTAATGGGTATCTATCTCTTGGGTAAACTGAAATTTTCTCATGATAGTGACTTAAAATTCCTAAAGGTACCAAGGCTATTGTTTTCCATCAGTATTCTGTCATTTGTAATGTATATGATCCCAGGCTTGTGGGGTGCCCCACTCAAGTTTTTATCCGGTTATCTTCCGCCAATGAGTACGCAAGACTTTGACATTAACCGCAGTATTAGAGAGGCGCAAGGTATAAAAGGCAATATGTGTAAAAAGGCCAAGTATTCCAACGAACTTCATATACCGCACGGTTTAAATGGTTATTATGATTATGATGAGGCAGTAGCTTGTGCGAAAGAATTAAAAAAGCCATTATTTATTGACTTTACTGGACATGGATGCGTTAACTGCAGGAAAATGGAAGAAAAAGTATGGAGTGACCCTAGAGTACTAAAGATTTTTAACGAAGAGTATGTACTAGCATCCTTGTATGTTGATGATAAAAAGATTGCTTTACAAAATAACGAGTATTTTACTGGGAGGTTCAGCAAGCAAAAAATTACTACTTTAGGTAAGAAAAACTCAGAAATAGAAATATGCTATTTTGGGGCTTCCTCACAACCCTTGTATTGTTTATTAGATGGCAATGAAAATTTATTACAAACCCCGGTTGGAAGTGAAATAAACGAGAAACAATTTAACACGGAGGAATTCTTAAAATTTCTTGAGGCCGGCGTTAAAGAATACAAAAAACGAAATTCTTCAAAATAGGAGAGTACCTAATCCTTGATTACTTGCACTACCCCGTGGGTTTTAATACTTTCGCTGCATCCGTTCGCTTCAATGAAATAGTAATAGCTGCCATTAGGAAATTCACCAGAATTCCAGGGGATATTGTCTGTTTCAAAAATCTGTAAGCCCCATCGGTCAAAAATGTTAATGTGATAATTGTATGGCGGATTTAATTCAGGGTAAAAATCATTTATACCATCCCCATTCGGGGTAAAAACATTAGCAAATTTAAAAAAGCTATTATTTAGCTTTAAGTCAATATTGATTGAATCGTAATAGGGGCAATCGTTTGTTTTTTTACCTTCAATAATAAATGTACCTTTTGCATGCACGCTTGCAAAGCTATCCATATAACCAGATGGTAATTGATTAGGATTACTCCTCCAAGTGATATCCTTGAAGTCGCCCTTGACTATCAATAAGGCTTCCAATTGTTTTGTAATCTTACTACAAGTAAGACTATCAGATAATAAATGCACACTTTGCTTATCATAAAATATCTGGCAAGTATCATATTTTATGCACTTGCCAAACGTTATCTTTAGCCAGTACAAACCGTCACTATTCGCAGTGATTACCGAATCAGAACTCCCTGTACTCCAAAGATAATTTGCAGCAGGAAAAAACTTATTTGGAAACAGTATTTTGGATGATTTATCGCAAATGTTGGTATCATTAGGTAACTTAAAAGTAATATTATCGAGAATGGTAACTTGCTTAAAAAGTGAATCCATACAATTGCCGTTTTTAGCTA
>JBBQIF010000283.1:0-4430 GCA_038324665.1 Bacteroidia bacterium | reverse complement strand
CGAAAGCGCCAAATGGAAGAACAGACCATTGAGCTTGCTAACAGAAAAAAAGAAGTGGAAGAGCAGGTAAAACTAAAACTCACCAAAGAGAATGAATTACAGATAGAATTTTACAAGAAACAGAATGAGGAGAACGAGGAAAAATTAAAAGCACTGAGAAAACTGGAAGTTGAAAAAATGGAAGTATTGCAGCGCATGAAGGACCTTGAAAACAAACATGAATTAGATACGAGGAAACTATTGCTCGAAAAAGAAAATGAATTGAAAGAGAAGATAGGGAAAGAAGCGGATCAGAAGAATGAAATGCGCTTGAAAGAATTCCAGAAAAAACTAGATGACCAGAATAAGTTAATTGAGGAAATGAAGCGCAAATCGGAACAGGGAAGCATGCAAACTCAGGGAGAGGTGCAGGAATTGGCACTGGAAGAAATGCTGAAACAGGTATTTCCATTTGACGAAATCAGTGAGGTGGGTAAAGGTGTAAAGGGTGCCGACTTGATACAAACAGTAAAAAACAATCTTGGTCAGCCTTGTGGCACCATCGTATGGGAAAGTAAGCGCACCAAAGATTTTCAACCCTTATGGATAGAGAAATTCAAGGCAGATTTTAGGCAAACAGGTGGTGATATTGGTGTATTAGTAACCCAAGCAATGCCAAAAGACATGGATGGTTTTGGCTTAAAAGAGGGTGTCTATATCTGTCAATATCCTGAAGCGCGCAGCCTTGCCATCATCTTGCGTCAAACCCTCATTAAAATAAGCGAAGCCAACGCATCACAGGAGAACAAAGGAGAAAAAATGACCATGCTTTATAATTATTTAACTGGAAATGAATTCAGACACCAAATAGAAGCCATTTCAGAAGGTTTTACCAGCCTTAAATCAGAAATCAACAACGAAAGGAAAATTATGGAAAGAGTATGGAAAGAACGTGAAAAACAGATAGAAAAAGTGTTGATTAATACGGTTGGTATGTATGGCAGTATTAAGGGAATTGCAGGCAATGCCGTTGCCAATATTAAGAACCTTGACTTGGGCAATCACCTTGAATTAACAGGTGAATAATTGAGTGGCATATTATTTTAATTCGTGATTACCCAACTTAATTGTAAGGATTTTATTCATCATCCCGGCATTTGTCTAGATGTTAGATCACCTATGGAGTTTATTGAGAGTGCAATTACTAATGCTCATAACATACCCTTGTTGAATGATGAGAATCGAAAAGCGGTTGGCATTTGTTACAAACAAAAAGGTCAGGATGCAGCCATTACTTTGGGTTACCAATTAATAAACCCAATCAAGCAACAGTTAATTGATCAGTTAATTACCATAACGGCAGAAAAGGAAATTAAATTATATTGTGCAAGGGGCGGCCTGAGAAGCCAAAAAATGGCGGAATTTTTAGATCCAATTGGTTATAATGTACTAGTTTTAAAAGGAGGCTATAAAGCCTATCGAAACTATGCCATTAAACATATCGCGAGATTTAAAAACATCTGTATTCTAAGTGGCTATACAGGTTGCGATAAAACTGGAATTTTAGAACAATTGCGACTAAGAGGTGAACAGGTTCTAAACTTAGAAGCATTGGCTAATCATAAGGGGAGTGCCTTTGGCGGGTTAGGCGAGAATGAACAACCCCGCAATACCCAATTCCGCAATTTAATTTTTGAAAGTCTGCGCAAGTACGACCCTGAAAAAAGGCTTTGGATAGAAAGCGAAAGCATTACAATTGGTCGAGTAAGTATTCCCGACGAGCTTTGGATAAATATGCTTGAAGCAAATGGCATTGAAATTGTATTACCAATTGAAAAAAGGATTGATTTCATTGTAAAAAGTTACGGGAAATTCGATAAAGAATTGCTAATTGCATCTATCCAAAAAATAAGCAAACGATTGGGTGGGCAGGACACGAAGGCGTTATGCGAAAAAACCGAAAACAATGAATTACATGAAGTTGTAGAACGATTGTTGAAATATTACGATAAAGCTTATGAGAGTGGTCGTAAAAAAAGGAATTGTCAGAATTATGTTAAATTTAACCTCGAAAATATCGATGCTGTAGAGAATTCCCGATTATTATTGCAACATTTGCAGAATATTAATTAAAACTTGTTAAAATAGAAAAAAAAATAGAAAAATGAACAGAAAAGTGATTGTTTTATGCCTTGTAGTTATAGGCTGCCTTGGCAATATATATGCCCAGGATGCTGAAATAAAGAAATGGTATGTTGCAGATGCTAAAATAGCCTGTCAACTTGGCGATGCTGTTACCTCATGCCTCAGGATAAGGGAAAATCCTGATAGTAATTGGGTTAGTTTTCCATTCGAAATTGAAGGATTTGTTCATGAAAAAGGCTTTGAGTATGAAATAGAGGTGAGTCAGGTGAAACTGAAATATACCGAAATAAATGGGCCGCAATACAAATGGACGCTTAACCGTATTATTTCCGAGAAAAGCACAGTACACATTGACAAACGATTGTTGATGAATAATACATTCCAACTTATCAATATTGATATTTTTGGAAAAAAGACCCTGGCAATGCGAGCAAAACCTTTCATGAAATTTGAACCTGACTCCAACAGAATCTATGGATTTATGGGTTGTAATAATTTTTCTGCTCCTTGCAACTATGCCAATGCCTACATGGAATTCGGGCTGCTTGATAAGACCCTCAAAACTTGTGCATTTACTGACATTGAAACCAAGTTTGTAGAGGCGCTTAAAGGTAAAGCTACTTTTTATGTGCGTTCTAATATGTTGTATATCGTTTGTGAGAATTTCACTACGCTCCATTTAAGGCCAGAAAGAAGGCTGGATTCCATATTGAATGTGATAGAAATGGAAAAATTGCCAAAAAATGATATTAATTTCATGAAAAATGAAGACGGCAGCTACCGCATAAGTGCTCCTAACACGAATGGCAACGCCAACCTGTTTTTCATGTATAAACCAAATGTATTAACTACAGAAGAGAAGAAAAAAATTAAATTCAAATTTACTCCATTGGAGAATAATCCCGAGGTTTCTATGATACAGGTTTTAAATAAAGAACATGAAAATGCTCGCATGTACTACGCAGTAATCACTTACAAGAATGGGGCAAAAAGGGAAGTAGAAATCAGGGATGACTCTAATTAAGTTAACCACATTTAGCAAGGGCGGCGGATGTGGATGTAAGATTGCACCTGAAACCCTTGAAGCCATCCTTGGGCAAACCCCAAAAAACACTTTCAAAGAATTACTAGTTGGCAACCGCAGTAATGACGATGCGGCAGTTTACGAATTAAATGCAGAACAATGCTTGATTAGCACTACCGATTTCTTTTTACCTATTGTTGACGATCCTTATGATTTCGGACAAATAGCAGCAGCCAATGCCATCAGCGATGTATATGCAATGGGTGGAACACCTATCATGGCACTTGCTATATTAGGCTGGCCGATAGATATTATCCCGGTAGAAGCAGCACAGCAGGTAATGAAAGGAGCCCGCGCCATTTGTGATAAAGCCGGAATACCTATTGCAGGTGGGCATAGCATACAAACTAGCGAACCATTGTTTGGATTAAGCGTAAACGGTATTGTAAAAAAAGAACATTTAAAACAAAACAATACCTGTCTGCCTGGAGATTACGTTTATATAACCAAACCTTTAGGTATAGGTTTAATGGCCAATGCTATTAAGTACGACAAACTATCTCCTAAAGGTTATAAACGCCTTATTGCGCTTTGCACTTCCCTTAACACTATTGGTGAACAATTAGGCAAACTAAAACACATTACCGCTATGACAGATGTAACTGGATTTGGCCTACTCGGGCATTTAAGTGAGATGCTCGGCGCAGAAATGGGTGCCAACCTTTATCTCGACAGTATCCCTGTGGAACCCGAAGCGAAAGTTTTAGCTCAACAATTCGTTTACCCTAATATCACTACTAATAATTACAATTTCATTAAGGAACGCACTACTGGTCTTAACGGGCTGGAATTTCTATGGCTGTGCGACCCGCAAACGAGTGGTGGGTTAATGTTTACCAGCAGTGCTGAAATTAAGATAGATGGATGTATTTTAATTGGCCGTATTAATCATGAAAAGTTAATTCAGATAATCTAATTTATACCTTCGTAAGTAAGTTTTACTCCCTTCGGTTACCTAAATCTTTCGTTACAGACTAGAGATCGCTGCACTAAAGTTTCGCTATGTGCGATGAAAATACTCTGTACGATGGGCATGTCCAATACAACCATGATTTGTATAAGGTTATGCCGTATTGTTCGGTTTTCGATTTATCAAAAACCTATCTGATATGGGTATATTGACCAGATTAGGTATTGAAAAATATTGGCTAAAATAAGTTGCCCCAATAAAATTGGGGCAACAATTGATCAAATATACACTATATACAAAAAAAACCTTTAC
>JBBQIF010000282.1:0-4433 GCA_038324665.1 Bacteroidia bacterium | reverse complement strand
TTTTTCCTTTAATTTCTTCTTTAGAAATTAATTTTTCTAAATTTTCCCTTGCTTTACTTATGCTTTCCTCGTCAATGGTATTTTTAAAATCATACCAATTTTCGCCAAACCCAAAATGATTTTGTACATGTGTTAAATCTTTTTCTTTCATTTAATTATATTAGCTAACACTAATTATTTAATTCCATTCTAATTTCTATATATCAAATTATTAATTAAAAAATTCATCGCTTGTTCATAATCAAATTTATCTTTCGCCTGTTACTACTTAGTGATTTCAAAACATTTTTCAATTTATTCAGAATTACATTTTAGATGCTTTTCAAATATTGCTTTAGACTCTGGTGTTCCCATGTCACACATTTCAGAAGCAATGGATATTCTTATCTTTACCTTTTTTTCTATTAATTTTTGATATACAGGTATTACATAATATTCCCCTTTTGTCTTTTCTTTATTTTGAATGATGCTATCACTTGCATTCATAAACTCAAGCGCGTTAGAAAAATAATATAATCCTGTACTGGCATAGTCTGAAATCCGGTTCTTTTCGGCCACTTCAGTTACATTTCCTTCCTTATCAACTTTTGCAAAACTCCATCTGTCTCCTGGTAAATTGATAACTGATATAATCCCTCTTGTGTATGGATCTTTATTTGCGATATCTTTCCCTATTTTACTTTTTATTAAGGAGTCTGATGCAATTATTAGTAATTCATCATCCATTTTAAAAAATTCTTTCGCTTTAAGTACAGTACACAATTGTCCTTCAGTTACTTCATTTAAAAGAACTAATTCAAAGGATTTTCCAACGTACTCCTTTAACAATTTACTGATGTGATATTGCTGCTCATGTTGCTTGAGGATGATAAATATTAATTTTTCATATTCAACCCCCTCAAGGCTTTTAAGCGCCCATAAAAACATGGGCTTACCTGCAACCTTTATCAAGGATTTAGGAATATCATACCCTTTTTCCGTATACCTTGAACCCCTGCCTGCCATAGGAACTACCACAATCATTTTTCTTTAGCAATTTCGTTTAGCAAATCATGATTCACATTTTCCCAATCCGAAAAACGCAGCGCTCTGTCATCAATATATACATGTGCATTTGGTTTTCCAAAATAAATTTCATCATAGGCTATCTGATATTTTTCAAGCCAGTCGAGAGTAACCTTCCCAATATTTTTCATCACTTTACCTACGTTACTTTGTTGTGTTGCCATATTGCGAGCTGTTAAAATAATAATATAATGCCCTGCCTGTTTTAATTCGTTTATTCTTTCAACCGCTCCTGCCAATGGAATCAAATCTTCATATTTCCCATCGTTTTCTTTGATGGGGCAAATGGTGCCGTCTAAGTCAATGACTATTCGCATAATGTTTTATTTAGTAATTTTAAGCCTTGTATGTACATCATTTTTTGTCTGTTTGGCTTGTCCTGATGTAAAGGCAACATAGAAATGAATAATAACCCTTCTATCAATGCAATTTCTTTTGGTTCATAATCAAAATCTTCTAATATGCTATCAAATTCAACTATTAATTTCGTATGGTCTTCATCTGCAAATATCCTTCCTTCAAAACCGTATTCTATTTCCGAAATTTCAAATAGATCAGATACTATATAATCGTACTTCCCAGCTATGCTGTGACGTAGTTTGGCCATATCATAACGTGGATCTCCATAAATTCCGGTTTCCCCAAAACTTCCTCTGGGATCAATTAGCCGGATAATTTGATTATTCAGATCATATAGAATATTTGAAAAACAAAAATCGCCATGAATAATGCAACCTTTAGTGTTTTTGATGAGTTTATTAACAGCTTGATTCAATTCTACACTTAAGGCGTCAAAGTTTTTAAGTTTAATATCATTAAACAAAATTTCCTCTTTATTGAATAAATTTTTCCAATATGGATCAGCACATAGTTTTGCTATGCGTTCGTTAGTCTTATCCAGGTAAATATTTTGTAAAGCATTTTTGCTTAATGGATATGGGTATTTTTGAAATCTTTGATGAAGGGTTAGCAGACGTTTAAAAATAGAGCGCCAATTATCTATTCCTAAATCTGAAAATAAATATAATTCAGCTAACGTAGGGTAGCCGTAATATTCCTGCACCAGGTTTAACTTTCCTTCAACTTCCTTCTCACTAATGATTCTTGGAGACAATACCTGTAAAGAACTTGGAAGATTTTTATACCAATACAATTCATTCCTTAATTTTTTATCAAGGTCGCTAATTTTAGTTATAGTATTTAATATAGGATCTATAGAAAGTGAATTAAAATAGCGCGACTGAAGTAAGCGTTGTTTGGCATTTATTAAATTATCTATATTCCCAAAGTCATACCATTGCAAAGCTTTTATCGCTTTTATTTTATTTTTTTTTTGATAGGCCAACAATAAATCACTCATTTGTTTTTTTCCCGTTGATACACAAATGTGCAGTTGCTCTTTTAGGTAGGTTGTTTGCTTAAAATGATAATAACCACACAAAGCTAAATGGGGTTTGGGTATCTGATCCTGCTTATCAAGCAGCGTGATTATTTCATTATTCGAATCGCATATAGCTATACACCATCTGGTGCTATCATCCACTTCCTGAACATACACAAAATCACTATCGTTTTCGAACGAATCTTTTAGTAAAGTGTCCCCTAAAATAATTTGTGTAGGAATATCATCTTTACAAAGCTGAAAGGCCGCCTGCAAGGAATGTAATATTGAATAAGAAGAAACCAATTCAACCAATTGCAAATTAATTCTGTTTCGAAAAGCCCTTAGTAAAAATTCTTTCAGGTGTAGATTCTCTGCAAGTAGAACAATAGTCGCCTCTGTTATATCCTTATTAATTAAATCTTCAATAATCCAACTGATTACAGGTTTTCCATTTACAGGAATCATGGAATTATTAGTGTTTGAACTACTTGGTAAGTTTGAAAAATTAATTCTACCACCACATCATATAATAGTGTTACTCTTATTTTTCATTTAGAACCTGTTTGTAAATAGCCTCAATTTTCTTTATATTTTTCTCAGAATCAAAGTTTTGTTTTGCGTGCTCGATGCCATTTTTCCCCATGGAAATTCTTAGCTCTTTGTTTCTGGCAAGATGGATGATCGCTTTTGCCAAGGCCTCAGGGTTTTCTTTTTCTATACATAAGCCTGTAAGGTTGTTTTTTACAATTTTACTTCCCCCACTATGGCCTTTATTAACAATTACCGGCTTACCAACAGCTGTTGCTTCAAAGCCAGGCCGGCCAATTGCATACAAGTTGTAACATGCTGTAACAATATCTAATCCTGACATTACATTCAAGATGTCTTTTCTACGATTGGTAAAATGAGTAATCTTTAAAATATTGCTTTCTTTCGCTAACGCAATTGCTTTGTCATGGGGATTTATTGTATCGATTAATTTTAGTCTCCCTCTCCAGCCATAATTCAAATTTTCTGGAATTGGCGCAATCACAAAAAATCTAAATTTAATTTTAGATTCCATTTTTTGAGCCAGCCCCGCCGCCTTTAAAAAATTCCATGCTCCTTTTTGTGTATCTATATTGCCAATCATACCAACTGCAACTTCTTCGTCAGTGATATTAAATTCTTCTTTAAAAGTTGATCCCTTTAAGAGAATTCTATTTACTTCATTTAAATTTAGACTATTGTATATTACGGAAATATTTTTGTGTTTTTCAAAACCATCTAATTCATCTTCCGAAATAGAAATCAGGTAATCCGAATTTTTGTAAATTATACTTCTTGAAATATTATATAACAGTTTTGATCTTTTTCCAATATAAGAACTTCTTAAATGCCATACGACCTTATACCCTAATTTTTTAGCAGTTTTGCCTGCTATTAATGCTGACTTATCATTTATATGAACGATATCAGGATTGAAATGTTTCAGTTCATTTTCCAGTTTCTTATTCCTTTTTAAAGCATTAAGGTTATAATAGAAATCCTGGTCAAAAAATGAGGGAGTTGGAGATGTAATAAATTTTGGTGATGGAACAACTGAACAATCAATTTTATTTGCAATCAGTAAATCTACAAATGGCCCATTGCTTTGACAAATTACTTTTATTGCAAATTTTGTAGTATCAATATTTGTTAGTATCTGAAATAAACTGATAGCCGAACCTGTTATTATTCCATCCTGATGAATGAAAGCAACTTTTATCAAGCTTTTCTTTTTAACAGATTTTTTCTTATAACAGAATAAAAGATATGTCTCATCCATTTATCAGTCTTATAATCTTCATGCCTGTTTGTTTGACTATTCATAATTGTATCAAATTCACTTCTGCTAATGCCAAGCTTTTTGACTATATATTCGGTATCTTTTTCTAATTCAAATTGGGATGCATATAAAGGTTTTTGAATATCAATAAGCGCCTCTTCTCTTGTTAATTGTCCG
>JBBQIF010000281.1:0-4450 GCA_038324665.1 Bacteroidia bacterium | reverse complement strand
GGGAAATTTTGATGCATTTAGCGAGATATTCCTGTGACATGCCCTTCATTTTACGAAGTGCTAATATCCTCTGTCCAATTTGCTTTTGTGACAATTTTAAACTCATACTAATTTATAATAATACAAAAAACAAAGATAAATTAAGTTTTAAAATAAAACAAATAATTGTTTCAAAACAAAACAATGGTATTGTATTATTAGTATGTAAAAATTAGCCATTGTTTAGTTGAGCGGGAACCTTCATTTTAAAACAAAGCACTTATTAAACGCTAACTTGCTCCTTCAATAATTTCACCAACCCCTGTACATTCTCCGCCATAGGCCAATGCCCGCTATTAGCCAAAGGCAATACCGTAAAATCGGGATAAGGCCCCAGTACTTTTTTAGCAAAGGCAACAGGCCCATCCAGACTGAATAACCTGTTAGGGATGAACAAATCATTTTCACCAAAAACAACTGAGCACTTGCAAGTGATTCTGCCTAGCAACTCATGTACCGGTCGTTCTATCATGGATTTGATATAAGCTGAGATTACTTTCTGGTCGGGGAAGCTATAGTCGCCCATAGGTATGCTGCCTGTGATGCGCGGCACAAACAACTGTTGCATGTAATTGCCGAATTGCAATGAAGATAGTATGGTCTGTTTTTGTAAGCTGTTAAAATTCTCCAGTCCTGCCGGAGATATTAAAATTAAACTCTCTACTACATAAGGGTGGATGATATCAAAGAGTAAAGCAATTTGTCCGCCCAGGGAATGCCCGCATAAGATTGGCTTTACCAAACCATAATGTTCCAACAAACCATTTAGCTCCACCGCTATTTTATAAATATCAATCTCCTCCCCTTTCCATTTGGAAGCACCATGACCGGGCAGATCGAGTAATAAGATGCGGTTATCGGGATAGGATTTGGTTAAAAACTCACCGAAGGTAGCACTTGCGCCTACACCATGCAGGAAGAGTATGGCTTTTCCTTTTTTGCCATTGTCGTAAACAGCGATGTTATTGTAAAATGATTGGGTAAACATTGATTAAGATGGATGCAAAGTTGCAGTAAATTTTTAGAAAATGCGGAAGAATTATTGAAACCATTTTTTGAACCATAAATGAGCATAAAAGGACATATAAGTTATTTATTTGGCTTCGCTCAATAACGTAAATAAAAAAATATCATGTTTCATTTTAGTCCTCTTTTATGCGCTTATATGTCCTTTTATGGTTGCGGTTTTAAAAAAAATCCTATTTTTCATTAAACAAAAAAATATCCCGCAGTGAGCGGGATATTTTTATAGGTTTATTAATATGTATTGAGACGCGATAAATCGCATGTCTACGTAATAATTATTTACTTCTTTCTTGCACCCATTCTGCAACCTTTGGCGCCAGTTCTTTCTGAGATTTACCTCCCACAAACACTCCAATATGCCCACCAGGGAATGCATACACTTCCTTATCCTTTGAACCTACTTTCGTCATGATAGCAGTTGTACTTTCATTTGGAATAATATTATCCTCAGTAGCATAAACATTCAGGAAAGGCATGGTAAGGTTCTTCAACTTCACTGCACGTCCACCTAATTCAAACTCATCGTTGATTAATTTATTGTCTCTAAAAAGATCCTTAATGTATTTGCGGAACATTTCGCCAGCAATATCCGGGCAATCTGATTTCCATTTCTCCATACGCAGAAAATTCATCAGTTTTTCTTTATCGTTCAGGTTGTCCATTACGCCAAAGTATTTGCTAATCTCCATGCTAGGTTTCAACATTCCAAAACCTTTGTTCAGCATATCGGCCGGGATGATACCCAAAGTATCTACCATGGTATCAACATCGATATCTTTGGTCCATTTGTAAAGCATGCATTTGTTTGTGCTGAAATCGAATGGTGCTACATACGTTGTTAATGAGTTTATTTTTTCAGGATAAAGCGCAGAATAAATAGCAAAGAATGTTCCGCCCTGGCAGATACCCATTGCATTAATCTTCTCAACTTTATGTGCTTTCCTGATGAAGTCAACTGCATCATTCAGGTAACCATCGATATAATCTTCCATGGTGAGGTAGCGGTCCTGCTTGTCAGGATAACCCCAGTCCATGATATACATGTCCAGACCCTCTTCCATTAACTTCTTAACAAGAGAACGGTCCTGTTGCAGATCCAAAACATCATGTCTGTTAAGCAAAGCAAATGAAACCAAAACCGGCACTTTGCAAGTAACATTCTTGTTTTTATAGTGGTATAATTTCACCTTGTCGCACTGCCATACCAGCTCTTTTGGTGTAATGGCTACATCTACTTCGTCAATAGACTGTAAAGTTTTATATCCTTCCACCATTTTCTGGGTTGAACTTATCAGTTCATTCGTCATGTCGCTAATTGATTGATTCATTAATTGTTTATTGTTATTTATTGATTTATTTAATTTACCTTAAGGCATCAATGCTGCTTCGCGGTAAAAAAAATGCCCTTCGTCTCCAAAGGGCAAATGTAATTGATATTTATAATTATTAGAATTATTTAGAAGCTTTTTTAGCAGCGGTTTTTGCAGCAGGGGCCACAGTTGATTTAACCTCAGCTTTAACTTCTTTTACTTCCTTAACTTCTTTTACTTCTGATTTATTTTCAAGTTCCTTTTCCATTGTGCGAACTCTTTTCTTCAATTCATAAACAGTTTTGTAAAGTTCTTCCATTTCCGACCTTGGTACCAATGGCATGTTAGCGAACATTTTTTCTGTTTGCAAATCTGCCGCCTGTTTGATTTTCAAAGACAATGAACTTGTTTCTGCTTGTACTTTGCTGAATTCGTCTGTTTCGAATAATTCAACGAAGAAAGAATCGCTGGTACTCAACCATTCTTTGAATAAGTCTTGCATGTTATTGTAAGTAGCGCCCGATTTCAATTTCTCCGCAATGTTGATGCCCATTTTATCCATGGCTTTAACACCAGTAGTATAGGTCATATATTTCATCTGTGAATTCAAAATCTGGTAACGGTTCATCATATCTAAGATATTGGTAACAGCTTCAATACTCATGCTGCTTGAAGTAGGACTAACCAACTTAGCGAAAGGAGCAACAGCATCTTGCATTTGCTTGTAAACATTGTTATAGTTGTTCATAGACTCAGCAAACATGTTATGTCCTTGTGGGATATATTGTTGCCACTGACCACCCATGTTTTTGTACTGATCCATCATCTGGTTAGAGAAAGCTTGCGTACCTTCTGTAAACTTAGCCATGTTGTCTTTATATAGGTCCTGAACATTAGCTGGCATAAAACCGAAGAAAGAATCCATGAATTCTTTGTAAGCTTCTGGCTTAATCATGTTGCTTAACATTTCAGGTTTGAACCCGTTGTTCTGCATTGCAGTGTATATTGGGCTCCACATTTCGTAGAACTTCATGAAAGATTGTGTGTGGTTGATTAAACCGCCAAACACATCTTTAGTTGTGCCAGTACCGTTAAAGTTAGACATCATGTTCTGGTACATATCTGTCATTGATTTGCCTACGTTGCTGAATGCATCCATATTCGGCATATTGTTAAACCCTGAAGTGAAAGGGTTATTTGTAGTGAATGGGTTGCTTGCAGTGAATGGGTTATTATTGGTCCACTGACTGAACATGTTATTGTTCTGAGAGAATGATTTGTTAATAGACTCCATTTGTGATGTAAAAAGGTTCTCGTAGAAGCCTTTCCATTTTTCAAAGTTCTGTTTTACATTTTCTGTAGCATCTTTGGTAGAACCTGCTTGGTTAGAATTTTTTGCAAAATCCATTTGGAAATCAAGCCATTTCTTAAAGAAATCAGCGCTTGTTTCAAGTGTTTGGTTAACTTGTTCGTTCGACTTAAACTTTTTAGTTGTTTCGTTAAAAGTTTCAGTCATTTTTTTCTGAGAATCTAAAATGGTATCATACCAATTTTTTGTTTCTTGAGTTGTCATTATTTGGGGGTTTAAATTATGGACTTAAATATTTTGCAAAATTAAGGGTTATTTAACCCTAAACCTAGAGAAATACAAATTATATTAAAAGAATAATATTAAATTGAATTTAAGAAAATATTCGATAAATTTTTTAACATAATACATTGTTTTACAATATGTTATATAATAAATACTTTTTTGTTTTATCTTTTTAGTAAAACAATGAATCGGCTGATAACGTCATTTCAATAATAGATTTATTCGACTATTCGCCAAAATCATGGCATGAAAATTGAAAACTGAGTGAAAAACTGGTCATTTTTTGGCTTTTTATGATTAATTACTATAAAAATAGGATTATTTTTAACATTTTTTATTGTAACAACTTGATTTTCAAACTATTTAAAACACTAAAATATTTTTTATCAAGCGTAAAACAGATTTTTTCTCTTGAAAGCCGTAAAACAGATTTTTTGAACCATAAAAGGCCATATAAGAGCATATAAGGTATTTATTTCGC
>JBBQIF010000280.1:0-4454 GCA_038324665.1 Bacteroidia bacterium | reverse complement strand
TATAGACAATAGCATCAGAAAACCTTATATTTTGTAATGCTATATAAATACGCGAGATTTTAAGGTCTTCTTCAAGAGTTATTACATAGTTATCCTTATAGGCGACTATCAGCCTGTAAAAATCTGCCAGGTGAGCTGTATAGATCTTGGCATTGACTGTATCTATATCAATAATTGAGATTAGGTTATTTAGACTGTTAAATAGAAAATGAGGGTTAATCTGGTTGTTAAGGATTTTAATTTCCTGCCTCAGTCGCTGCCTTTCAATCTCATTGCTCCTATTTCTGTTTTTCAAAAAGTTGTTATTAATCACGTAAAGAATAGTGGATCCACTTACAAAACAAAGGATGATAAAGGCAATGCTAGTATACCAGGGTTTATTGATGATGAACTTTTTTTCAGTCCATTGAGTATCTATAGAAGACCCAGCGATAATCGGGCGAACCTTAAGTATGTAAGTACCTGGCAGTAAGCTAGGTAAATAAATATTATTATCCGCAGTTACCACAGTATCAGTATTCAACCCATCAATAACATACATATACTTTATCTTTTCATAATCCACATACCAAGGTGTAAATAACTGGATATTCAGGTGGTTTTCGTTATATTTCAAGGAGAATTCAGTGATATTATGGCTTTCAATTTCCTGTAAGTTAACACTTATATTTTTGATATAAGCAGGTAAATTCCGCATGAAATTAAACCTATCAGGTTGGTAAACAAATATCCCATCCCTGCTCATCAGATAATAGTTCCCTTGATATAGAGCCACCATGTTATTGTTATAATGAATGGCACTAAAACCAAAATCTCCAATGAGAGAATATTGCTGCTTTTTCTCAGGATTCAATATCGAAATAAAATCATCATGAATGGTGACAATATTGCCTTGTGCATCCGCAAATAATGTATTGATGGCAGAATAATTAATATTCTTGAGGTAATTCACAGATTCTGTTTGATTGTCATTCAGCCTATACAAACCATAATACAATGAAGTGTACCACAGATTATTGTATTTGTCGCACGCAATGCAACTAACGATCTTTTTATCCTTGGAGGCCTTATCTAAGTAAAACTGGATATTATTATTTGAATATTTAAGAATTCCATTACCATCTGTTGCTAACCAAAGTGAAGCATCGGGACTCATACAAATATCATTCACTGAAAATAAACTTGATTGACTGATTTGGGCCTCAAAATTGAATCCTGCCATACGGGTGACTGTTTCAATTGAACCAATACCATTCTTGGAGCCGTAATACAATGTATTATTCACGAGCATTAATCTGAAAATGCAATTATCAGGAAGACCGCTTCCCAATTCAAAATGATCCGTTAACTTGTAATCCGCATTAAAACAAAAAAGTCCTTCGGTTAAACTGGCTATCCATAAATTACCAAAGTGGTCAGTGACAATAGAGCTAACTTCTTTAAAATTTATTTTTGGGGGTAATACCACTTGCTTCCATTCCGTATTATCCTCAATGCATTTTTTAAATAGCCCGTTCCCATAAACGGCAAGAATGTGACCATCCTGAACCGTAATTGCCCTTGGTTGCAAGTAATTGATATCATCCGTTAATGCAATTTTTTCGAACCATTCCCCATGGGTTACAAACACCTTATTATCCGCTAATAATACCTGATAATAAAAAGGTGTATTCAATATGGACTGGATTCTTATCACCCCATAATTTTGAAGGATCTGAAGATTCCTCATAATCCGTTTTGGAGTAAATTCACAATCAACAATACCATGTTCCTCTGTGCCTAGCCAAATTTCATCTCCAAATACACAAATGGAACTTACCGTACTCAAACCATTATAAAGAGTGGCCGACGGGATACCATTTTCCCTGTAAAATGAGGCCCCGTAACCTTGGTAACCTACAATTAAAGTTCCAGGATTATAATAGGCCAGTGACTTAACACTATTTTGTTTTAATCCCGAGCTGGCATTGATTTTTTTAATGACTGATTTCTTGCCTTTTGCAATATTCAGGTAATTAATGCCATTATCTGTTCCACATAAAATATTGCCCTTTTTATCAGGAAGAAGGCAATTAATGGAAAGGTTAGAAAGTCCATCGGAAAGATTAAAGTTCAACACTTTATTGTTGTACAAGACATATATGCCTTCGCCCTTTGTACCAAACCAAATGGCCCCTTGAGCATCTTCAGAAATAGCGGATATTTCCGATTTTGGAAACCCCTCCTTAGGGACAAAAATGATATTTTGATAATTATAGAATTTGAGGATATTACCGCCCTTTGTACCTGCCCAAACATTGCCAGTAGAATCTTCAAAAAGCGTCATAATTGCTTTTGACATCCTGTTGGAATTGTATAATTGCTTTAATGAAGACCCATTATAGGTAAATACCCCTTGCGGACTTCCCAACCAAAGTATTCCTTCATCGTCCATTATTAGGCAAGACACCTGCAGTGATTTTCCGTTATAGATAATCTTTAATTCCTTAAGCAGAGGTGTTTGAGCAGAAAGAGATATACTACAAATGACAAATAAAAGGACTGGAATTAATTTGCGCATCAATTCAAAAGGTGATAGAAAAAAAACGATTAAACCCAATAATTAACATTTCCTTGTTTTATTAAAACAAGGTCGAAAGTACTATTTTTTAAATTAAAAGCTAAATTGAATATGCTGAACGGGAAAGAAATATTTTTGTTGCTCATTGTTTACTAACCGTATGCTCCCTGCTTTTCATAAGAGCAATTATTTGCAATTGCCTTTTAGGTCTCATATAAATTAGTATTTCATTCAATTTAAACTCAACACTCGTGTATGCAACAATGCTACCGGTTTGCTCGAAAGAATAATAAAAAACGATTGTTGAATCGGTAATACAAATATCAAATTCCAGGGGATTATCTGGATTGTTTTTAGGAGCACCAAAACCTTCTTCTTTATTTAATTTTTTGGCAACCAAAGCCATCACTTTCTTTTTATTAGGGATGGCAAAAAATGAATCAAAGGTTAATTTGGTCTTATTTTTCAAATCAATGATATAATTATCAATTGAATATACCTGCTCACTGCCATCTCCATAAGATTCATAAAAGATGTTAAAACTAAGAAATGTTTTAGAATTACATAAAATGTTGTATCCCCTTGTTTCATGCCATGAAGGAATAAATTCTTCAGAAGTTTCAGGGTTTAAAAAGACAGAATCAAAAAAAGGAATTGAGGTTGTATCTGGTTTAGGCCAGTATAGACTATCTAGTGATTCATTTAGATACTCAAAAAAGCTACTAGTATCCAGCCACATGGGTATTTTAACCATTAGTAAGACTGGGAAATCTGCTTCGCCTGAATCAAGCAGAACTTTTTCGGTAAATTTTACCTGAGAAAAGGAATAGCTAACTATGAAATTAAGCATCAAGGTTAAGGTTACTTTTTTCATGGTTGTATTAAAATCACTTACCTCAAATCAACCCATACATTCAACCACTCAGGGTCAAATTCTGCGTTATATTTTTTATAGAAATCGATGGCTGGTGTGTTCCAATCGAGTACCTGCCAGCTAACCCTTGCAAAACCATTGGCCTTGGCATAAGCTATGGTATAATCCATCAATAATTTGCCTATCCCCTCCCCTCTTTTATCTTGTTGCACGATCAAATCTTCGAGATAAAGTACTTTGCCAATCCATGTAGAGTAGCGGGTATAGCAAAACGACATACCTACTACCACAGCCTCCATTTCCGCCACAAAACAGGTGTATTGGGGCTGCTCACCGAAACCATCCTTCAAAAGTCTTTCGGTTGTGTTCACCATCATTTCCTCAGCCCGCTCAAAAATAGCGAGTTCCAGTATTAATCTATGCAATGCCTCACAGTCCTCTGCTTGAGCCGGCCTAATATTCACCATAAAAAATTAAATAATATTGATTGAAGTATTGCAGGCCATAATAATATCGCCTTGCACCACCTTGTATCTTTTGCGCAGCTCCACCTTGCCATTGCTTAAAACCTCTCCGTTTAACACCAAAGTAGAGGCATGCGCACCTGATTCGGCGATACCGGTATATTTTAATAATTGAATAAGCGGGATAAAATTTTCCTTCAGTTCAAAGGAAATCTCTTTCATTTAACGAACCACCAGTTTTTGCACAGAACTATGGTCACCATTGAACATCTTGGTAAGGTAAATACCTTTATCCAACTTGATTCCTTCAGTATCTATTGTGAAAATTCCTTTTTTTACTTCATCTTCACTCAATATGTGTGTATAAATATTCTGACCTATGATGTTTGTGATAGTAAAAACATAGACCTGACCCATCTTAAATTCAAAATCATACTTTATCTGTAACTCGGATCCTGAAAGCGGATTAGGGTACATTTTGTATGCCACAGGCAGCGGTGCTGCGCTTGTTTCCAAGGTAGCCGCCGACATAAATAAAGTGAAAAGCAATAAGTAT
>JBBQIF010000279.1:0-4467 GCA_038324665.1 Bacteroidia bacterium | reverse complement strand
GGGAACCGACGAGCACGAAAAGAACTTGTTTGGACAGGTTAATAAAAAAGATACGAGACGGGCATTTAGCTTAGGTTTTAGATCCACTCTGCCCATGATGTTTACTTTTCAGGCAGAAGTATACCATGACGGTATTACGAGGTTATCACTAATGCGGGAAGATATACCTGTTGCGAAAAGATTAAGGGTGGGTTTTATGCTGAATACTGATAAAGAATATATGGTGGACCTGCGATATATTCTTAAAAGAAACATAGGCGTTCGTACACACTACGATAGTGATATGGGATTTGGTGTCGGCCTTTCACTAAATTACTAAGCCTAAAAAAACATTGAAATCGAAAGAGATGAATAGGTTGTAGCGATTGCTACAACCTATTTTTTTAACCCTATTAAAGACAGGATATTTTCAGTACCCTATAAAATAAGGTAAATGCAAATCAGTAAAAATCATAAATCAAACAAAGAAAAGAGTAACAAATGAGAGTGGAAGCATAGTGAACTTTGGAATATTATAAAGTATTTGAAAAAGCATTCGCTATATCTACTGTAATTTTTTTCGGGTATAGGTGCTAATTAAAAAAATCAACAACCGTAAGTTTAGTGAGTAATCTCTTGCCTGAATTTTAAATTGATAATATAATAGTATTTACAATGAACAATAGGAGTTATAATTGGAAAACGGCTTCGGTGTTCAAAGAAACCGAGGATACCATAACCGTAATATTTGACACCAATGGAGAAAGCTTTACCTATAAGCCAGGGCAATTTCTTAACGTGCAGCTAAATGTAGGAGAGGAAGCTCTTTCCAGGTCTTATTCCATCAGCTCAGTACCTGATGAAGATGAAAAACCTTGTATCACCATCAAAAAGATGGATGGTGGTAAAATGAGTAAATATATTTTTCAAAATGCGGAGGAAATTGAACAGTGGGAAATTGATGGTCCACATGGTTCCTTTTATGCAGATAGCTCTATCATGGATGAGAAACCAATTGTTTTAATTGGAGGAGGAAGTGGTATCACTCCTTTGTATTCTATCCTTAAAACTTTTCTCAAACATTCAAATTCAACAATCGTTCTAATTGACTGCAACCGTACCTGGAATGATGTTGTTTTTGCGAAAGCATTGACCAACCTTGAAAAAGTTTATCGTGACAGGCTGCAAGTATTCCATTTCCTCTCAAGAGAAATTGACGGAACGGATCTTCCGTGTAAAAATTTTAGGAATGAAAAGCTAAGCAGACTAATTCTCAAAAAAACGCTCAAAAAGTTACTCTCCGAAAAACTTACTAAAGCAGAATATTTTCTTTGTGGTCCGAATGGACTAATCAACTTGTCCAAAGAAGTTTTAGAATCATTAGAGATTGCTGCAGCCCAAATTCATACAGAGTATTTCTTACCAAGCAACGATCAAAATACAACAATCGAACTGCCGCAAACAACTAAAGAAATATTGCTCCAATATTACGATCATACAAAGACGCTGGAAGTGCAACCAGGCAAAAGCATTTTAGAAGCTGCTCTAGACGATAGTATTCCCCTAAACCATTCCTGCAAAAGCGGAACCTGTGGTAAATGTGCAGCGAAGCAAAGAGCAGGAAAACTTCATATGATGAAGAACTATGCGCTAACTGATGAAGAACTTGAACAAGGATATGTTCTTCTTTGCGAAAGCCATCCCTTAGATGATGAAGTCATTATAACCATAGAATAGAAGTAAATCTTACAAATTAATACGGCAATTGTATAACAATAACAGCAAAGAGGCTAAATAATTTTACTTAATAAATATTTACAACATTATAAATTAAACGTTATGGAAACATTCAAATTTAAAACTACAATTACTTGTTCAGGCTGTTTAGCAAAAGTGACACCTGCTTTGAATGCAGTGTTGGGTGAAGATAATTGGGAAGTAGATGTAAAAACCCGCGAAAAAATTTTAACCATTGCATCAGAAGATGAGGTAAATCCTGCTGATGTAGTGAAGGCGCTTGAAGGCGTGGGATATAAAGCAGAAAGAATTAGCTAAGAAAAGGCCCTGACGTTAAAATCAGGGTTTTTCAAATTGGAAGCATGAATGATTTCAGTTGATAAATGTTCTTTTATCCATATGTACGTTCATACTTGAAATTGCCTTTCGGAATCATAAATGTTGTGGCATGAGGAAAGGAGAGTAAATACCTTATAAATATTTTAAAGATCAAGAAGTGTCACGCCATTTATGCTTCATGAATATCAGGGTTCATAACATCTTTTTAAAATGAAACTATTAATCAAAGGAATGGTATGCGATAGGTGCATTTACGTTCTATCTGAAGAGTTGCCAAAGTTAGGTCTGGAAATTTCCAGCATACGCTTAGGTGAGGTGATTTTAAAAGAGACAAATAATAATATTGTCGAAGAAAAAAATATTAGAGCAATGCTACAAAAAAACGGATTCGATTTATTATACAGCAAGAATCAACTGATTATTGATAAGATTAAAAGTGTAGTTAAAAAAGGTATTCATGAACAAATGAACGCTAGCGAATCTATTAAATTTTCGACACTTATCAGTAATGAATTGCATAAAGACTATGGAACGCTGAGTTCCCTGTTTTCATCTTTTGAGGGATATACGCTCGAAAAATTTATCATTTCAAAGAAGATAGAGAAAGTGAAAGAGCTATTAATTTATTCGGATCAGTCGCTTTCGGATATTGCTTACGCATTAGACCACAGCAGCCCTGCTTATCTATCTAATCAATTAAAAAAGTACACAGGCTTCACTTCTTCCTACTATAAACGCATAAGACGTCATAAGATGTCCGTTATTAAAGAAGTAGTTGTTTAATTAATCGTATACAAGGTCTCTAATTCATTTTTTTATTACCTGGATATTACACAGCTATTAAAATAAAATCCCTTTGCGAAACCCTGCTCCTTTATGTGAGCAGGGTTTCGCATTTGTATTGATGTAACCCAATAATTTACGAATTGCTTTGCAAAAAAGAATTATTGGTATTGCTATAATATTGAACTCGTATTTCACTTCTCACCAAAAAGGACAAAGAATAAATTTCACAACTTTTACCTGAAATAGTGTCAAAACCCCGGCATTAACCGCATCTACATTTGTCCTTGAATTTAATCGTTGGTTACATCATTAAACATCAGACAAATGCTATCTAAATCTACAATACAAAGCTTAAGAACTTTAATTCCTCTAGTAGGTATCCTATTGATTTCTTGTGAGAACAAGTCGACCACGACATCGGGAGAAACGGCAACAGTTCATGCAGATGCAGACAAATTGCCGGTAGACATTATCATCGCACAGAAAGAGCTACTCAATCATGAAGAAGCCAGTGTGGGAACTATGATGTCATATCGAGAAGTTTCCATTGTCAGCGAAATTCCTCAAAAAATTACCAGGGTAGCCTTCAAAGATGGCAGCTATGTTAGACAGGGCGTTGTGCTTTACAAATTGAATGATGCCGATATAAAATCGCGTTTAAAACAGGTTGGTGCTGAACTGGAGCTGGCACAACTGAATAAAGAACGGATGAGCAATCTCTTAAAAACCGAAACTGTAAGACAGCAGGAGTACGATGAAGCGCTTATGCGTTTACGCTCCTTAGAGGCACAGCACGATTTACTTCGTGTTGAATTGGCTAAGACGGTAATTCGGGCTCCATTTTCAGGAAATATTGGAATTTCAAAAGTATACCTGGGCGCTTACGTTACGCCGGGTGCAGAGCTGGTGATGCTGCAAGATCAAAGCAGTATCAAAATCAATTTCTCCGTGCCAGAAAAATACCTGCCTTTAATTCAAACAGGTGATAAAGTGAGGTTTACTTCTGAATTATCTGGCCAGGAGTATGTGGCAACCATTAGCGCTACCGAACCAGGTCTTGACGTTCAAGGCAGGAGCTTGCAGGTACAGGCCATAACAAGTAATGCGGGTGGTAAATTTCGGGCAGGTCTTTCGGCCAAAGTCTATTTCCGTGTTACCGATAAAAAGGCAGAAGGAATATTGGTACCTACCGAAGCTTTGGCTCCAGGCCAAAAAGGTTATACCGTTTTTGTAATTAAAAATGGCGTGGCAAAACCCATAGAAGTAACTATAAGCAACAGGACAGAAACTGATGCGGTTATCACATCTGGCATCATGACCAATGACAGTATCATTGTTTCAAACATGCTACGCTTAGGAGATGGTACTCCCGTAAAAGCCGTTGTATCCAAATAATTCCTTTTAAATCTTAGCATTATGAGTATATCATCTTTAAGTATAAAAAAGCCGGTTCTCGCCGGCGTATTTTCCCTCCTGCTTATTATTTTAGGAATCATAGGATGGAAACAATTGGGTGTTCGCGAGTTTCCTTTAACAGAGCCACCTGTAATAACGGTCATTACTTTCTATCCCGGTGCAAGCCCCGATGTAATCGCATCTAAGCTTACCCGACCCATGGAAGAATCG
>JBBQIF010000278.1:0-4492 GCA_038324665.1 Bacteroidia bacterium | reverse complement strand
AACCGCCTTTTTGCCAGTACCAGTAACACTTTGGTAGGTGCTCACCACAATACGTTTTATTTTATATTTATCATGCAATGGTTTCAACACCATTACCATTTGGATGGTACTACAGTTGGGGTTGGCAATTATTTTATCACTGCCAGTTAATACATTCGCATTGACTTCTGGTACGATCAGTTTTTTAGTTTCATCCATTCGCCATACAGATGAATTGTCAATAACGGTAGTGCCGGCTTCCGCAAATTTTTCGGCCCAAAGTAAAGAAGTACTTCCACCTGCTGAAAATAGGGCAATTTCAGGCTTCTTGTCGAGTGCCGTCTGAAGACTTACCACAGCGTATTCAGTGCCTTTATAAGTTACTTTCTGCCCTACAGATTTTTCACTTGCTACGGGAATCAATTCTGTTACCGGAAAATTCCTTTCAGCTAAAACCTCCAGCATTTTTGTCCCAACAAGACCTGTAGCACCTACAACTGCAATTTTCATCTGGCAAAAATAAGATAAAAGGTAGAAATACTGCATTTGCCGTACTAAATTAAACCTTTTATTCGTTGTAAATTTGAACGATGTATAAGTTTCTACTTCTTTGGTTATGTTTTAATTCTGTTTTTTTAGTAAAAGGGCAGTATAATGCATTCCCAAAACTGGAATCACTGTACAGCGATGGAAAGTATGATAAATGCCTAGAGAAAGCAGAAGAGGAAATTAAAGAAAGCACTAAGGAAATATTCCCATATATCTGGCAAATGCGTTGTTATATTGCCATTGATGAACTTGATGCGCATATCCTTAAAAAGAATGCGCTTACCAAGGCTTTGAATATCGCCATAAAAATAAAGGCCAAAGACAAAAAAGCTGAATTGACAGATGAATTGAAGGGGGACTTTGAAATACTTAAATCCAAGATTCCTCAAAAAGCAATGGCTTTACCAGATGGTCAATACGCCACCGGTATTAGTTTATTCGACAAACTAATTCTATTGACAGGTAGCATGGATGTGGAATACAGTAAATACCTTTTCATGAAAGACCACAGCGACGAATATGCTTTTTCCGATTTAAAGGAATTAGTAGAGAAGCACTACCGGGCATTTAAGACTGATTCTAAATCAACAGAAAATCTTGAAGAGGCTTATGCAGCGTTGATGGAATGGTATTTCGCTCGCTCGCATCCCGATTATGCAAAGCAGGTTTATTTTAAGGCGTTGGAAGTTTATAAAAAGGGAACACTTTGTAAAGTTGTATTTATTGAGCATGTATTGCGTATGAGCAACAATATTGGCTATTACAGTGATGAAGAAACACTTGTGATATCTTTAAAGGAAATAGAATCGGCAGATAGCCTTTTTAGTGATCCGGCCTTCAAGCCGGTAATTATTAAGATCAATAAATTCCTGGCCATTGATAACATTCGAAATCAACCCATAAACAGCACTAAAACTATAGCTTCCATTATGCATTATCTGGCTGTTTTTAATCCAAGTCAATACGATTCATCCGATGCATTTTTTGATAATATTTTTGTAAATAATCAATCTGGTTATGGCAGAATTGAAACTAAAAAATTGTATAATTACTGGATCAAGACGAAACAAGAAATAAAGAAATTGAACCAAGCGAATGAACCCATAAAAAGCATTCACCAATATTATATTTTGCAAAAAAGGTACGATGAGGATTATGATTTCCTATCGTATTGCAAATCAACTTATCCGAATTTAAAAACACTCATAGTTTCACTAAATATACAGTTGGAGAAATTGGTGTTGGAGCATGTATCTTCCGATTCTTTTAAATCAAATCCGGCATTAATTGATGAGTATGCCAATAAAATGAATAGTAAGGAAATAAAGGAGAAACAATTTAAGAACTACTATTCCAAGCTTTCAGCCTTACTAACAGATCAGAATTTTTCCGGATTTGCTGTTAATATGGTAAAGGCCTTGGCTCAATATCCGGGAGATCCAAGATTTTTAACCTTGAAAAAAAGATGGGTTATTGAAGATTATAAAGCCAATTATTTAAGAAGATCGGGTGATTATGGGTATGAGCAATATTTTACTAAACTACCAAATGAGGCAACCTGCGAACCGGGTATTGTGAATAAAAAGGGTCATGACGTGGTACTACAGAAAATCAATTATTGTAGACGTCTAGCAGGTGTGCCGGATAGTTGTATTTTAGACGATGGCTTAAATGTAAAATGCCAGAAAACAGCGCTTATGATGAGTGCTAATGATCAACTAAGCCATTCGCCGCCCGAAACATGGAAATGCTATACCAAAATCGGGGCAGGCACTGCTGGGTCTAGCAATCTTTCACTTGGCAACGCTTTCAATGATGCAATAATGGGCCAGATGACAGATGGAGGTGAAAATAATTATTCATGTGGGCACAGGCGTTGGATACTTAATCCCAACAACATGGTTTTTGGGCACGGGAGTACATTGAACGCTTCGGCGCTTAATGTTTTTGGTACAAGTAATTCAAATATAAAGGGCAATCCAAGGTTCAATCTGCAACAACCTGTTTGCTGGCCATCAACAGATTATTTCCCTAGGAATTTGATACCTTCAAGATGGAGTTTTTCATTGAGCAGCGTTAACTTCGAAAAGGCAAAAGTAACTGTAACAGAAGGCGGAAAAAATCTTCCTTTAAGGGTAGAACCCTTTTCACAAGGGTATGGCATGAACAGTATAATCTTTGTTATAGATGGGGAGATTGAAACAAACAAGACCTATATAGTTACTGTGAGCAATGTAATACCATATTGGTCATGGGGATCGGGAACTGAGGAGGAAAAAAGCAAACCGAGGACATTTTCCTATAAGGTTATACCTATTGACATTGAATAGCAAGGTTTTGAACTCTTGATTATTTATATACCTTTGTAGTTATAAAACTAAAGAAAGAATGATAGTTGAACAGTATTTAACAACAGTATTAGAACCTCTCGAACCAACAGATTCTGTTAGCAAAGCATACGAAAAACTGGGTCAATACCATGTAGAACTTTTACCTTTGGTTCATCAAAATCAATTGCTCAACTATATCGGTTATCACCAACTGGAAAACAGGGGACCAACGGAACCATTGAGTGTGATACCATCTTACCAAGTGATTCTGCCAACCATTTTACCTCAGCAACATTTGTTTGATGCTTTGAAATTATTAAAAGTTTTACAACTGCCAATGGTGGCGGTATTGAATGAACAAGGCGAGTATATGGGTATTGTTAAAACAAGCGAGATTACCGGCATTTTAAGTAAAAGCTTGAGTATCGGCAGTGTGGGAAGTATTATTGTTTTGAATATATTGCCAAAGGATTATTCATTGAGCGACTTAGCCAGGATAATTGAGTATAATGATGCTAAAATACTGGGGGTTTTTACTTTTGAAATTGAGGGTAAAAATGAGATTGAAGTGCATTTGAAATTAAATACCACCATCCTGAAAAATATATTGGCAACGCTAGAAAGGTACAATTATATTGTGAGCCAGTATTTTGGTCGTGAGGATCTTATAGACGATTTAGACAGCCGTTATGAAAGTTTAATGAAGTTCCTAGACATCTAATAATTTTACATTGAGAAAATGCCTGTTTTTTTATTTGTTGATTATAGCCTTTAAAGCTTATCCGCAAAAAAATGACAGCAATTTTACTGTGCGAAAAATTGAAATTACAGGTAATAAAAAGACCAAAGCATTTATTATTTTAAGGGAACTGAACTTTAAGGTGGGCGATACTATCCATAATTGGCCATACCATAGGGATCAAAGCCGGAAACAACTCATTAATCTGTTTTTGTTTAATGAGATTGTCATAGTGAAAAGCGACAGTAATGATGTTACTGTTTATGTTACAGAACGATGGTATCTTTGGCCTGCCCCTATTCTGCAGATAGCGGATAGGAATATCAATCAATGGCTGCTCACCAAAGATCCGGCAAGGTTGATATACGGCGTGCAACTGCAATGGTATAATATTCGGGGTCGGAACGAAACCATGCTTATGGACTTTAAGACCGGTTATACCCAACTTTTTAATTTGACATACCGTATGCCCTACTTTAATAAAAAAAGCACTTGGGGACTACAATTGAATACATCAATCAGTGCAAATAGAGAATTATGGTATAAAACTTTGGATAATAAGGTGCAGTTTTTCAGAGATAATAATCTCTTTTTAATCAATAGGAAAAGTGCTGAAATAATTTTTACCCACAGGAAGAAAATATTCAATTATCACCAGGTCTATATAGGTTACAGGCAAACTGTTATTAAAGATACTGTCTTTACAAATGAGGTTAATAAAGATTTTCTGTACAAAGAAGGTCACGAGCAGAATGAATTTTATATTGGTTATCAATTTACCCGTGACAAAAGGGATTTTAAAGGATATCCTACCAAAGGACATTACCTTAAGGCTGGTATTGAAGGGCCTTATTTTATCACTAAAAACTTCAAGGTTTTCCCTGTCAGTATAAAG
>JBBQIF010000277.1:0-4505 GCA_038324665.1 Bacteroidia bacterium | reverse complement strand
TAATGAAGCCCGTGAACTTGAAGGTCAGGAAGAGAAAAGAAACCCGAATGATTTTGCACTCTGGAAAAAGGCCGGGCCAGAGCATATTATGCAGTGGACTAGCCCCTGGAGCAAAGGTTTCCCAGGATGGCATATCGAATGTAGCGCCATGAGCAGAAAGTATCTTGGAGAAGTCTTTGATATTCATGGAGGAGGCATGGACCTTTTATTTCCGCATCACGAATCTGAAATTGCCCAATCTACCGCTTGTACAAACCATAATCCGGCAAAATACTGGATGCACCATAATATGATTACCATCAACGGACAGAAGATGGCTAAATCACTCAATAACGGCATTGGAGTTAAAGACTTTTTCTCCGGTAACCATCCCTTATTAGAGCAGGCATACTCTCCTATGGCACTTAAGTTTTTTATCTTGATGGCCCATTACAGAGGCACCTTAGATTTTAGCAACACTGCCTTGCAGGCCGCGGAAAAAGGGTTGAACAGGCTTATGAATGCAACAGAAGCCATTGTTAAAATTAAACCTAAGGCAACTTCAAGTTTTGATGTTAAAGGAATTGTCAACGACTGTTATAATGCCCTTAATGAGGATTTGAATACCCCGATTCTTATCTCAAAATTATTTGAGATGGTGACCCTTATTAATTCAGTTATTGCAGGAACAGAAACCATTTCAGAAGACGACCTTGTTTACCTTAGCACTCATTTTAATAGTTTTGTAAAAGATATTCTCGGTTTACAAAAAGAAAAAGTGGCGGGCAATGAAAAACTCGAAGGCGTTATGCAATTGCTACTGAATATGCGCAATGAAGCCAAACAGAATAAGAATTATGCCTTATCGGATGAAATAAGAATTAAACTCTCTGCATTAGGATTTGAAATAATGGATGGTAAGGATGGCAGTACTTATTCACTTACTTAAGGCCTGAAAATAAATATAGAAAACAAGGATATCCAGGTTCATGAAATATTAATAAACGGTATGAAAAATGGAATTATAATGACATTGGTTTGCGCCCAATTAATCCTATTGAGTATAACTTCATGTAAAAAAGCGCAAACCTGCATGTGTACAACCACCTCTGTGCAACAATATACAGGTACCCATAGTGTTCCTTACACAACAGAAACTAAAATTAAGTATCCAACAAAGAAAAACAGGGAAAAATGTTTATCCGGGAATAAATCTAGTTATGACTCTCAGACCAATTTCAAGACCGAAACAAAGTGTGAGATCGAATAATTTCCTTGTATCTTTCATTTTATCCTTCAGGCTTAAAAAAATCCGTAAACTTAAAAGTTTGGGATTTACTGGTTAATGTATAAATAGTGTATATCCTTTCCACCACCCATTTGAATAAACGTAGAATTTTTCTTTTATTTGCCGTACAATGAACTATTGGCTTGTTAAATCGGAACCCAGCACCTATTCTTGGGCAAAACTGGAAAAAGACAAGGTAACAACATGGGATGGTGTGCGCAATTACGCCGCTAGAAATAACCTGAGAGAAATGAAATTGGGCGACCAATGTTTATTTTATCATAGCAATGAAGGCAAAGAAATAGTCGGTATTGCAAAAGTAGTGAAGGAATCTTTTCAGGATCCCACCTCCGATGACCCAAATTGGGTAGCAGTGCAACTGTCGCCTGTAAAAAAATTAAAACAAGTAGTAACTTTGGCACAGGTAAAGACACATGACACAATTTCCAATATGGAGCTTGTACGATTGAGCCGCTTGAGTGTTTCTAGGGTTGTTAAGAGCGAATTTGACACCATTCTTAAATTATCAGAGAAAGTATAGTGGAAGAAAAATTATTATACGACCATCGGAAACTCACTGCTACTCTGCATCGTTTGGCGTATGAATTGGTAGAAAACCACGACCATTTTGCTAATACTGCCATCATTGGTCTGCAACCAAGAGGCATTTTACCTGCAAGAATTATTCGCCAAAGAGTTGAGGAAATTATAGCTGCCAAAATAAAGTACGGTGAACTCGATATCACCTTTTACCGCGATGATTTTCGCACGGCCGATAAACAGTTAACCGCCAATCCAATTCACATTCCTTTTAGTACTGAAGGTTTAAAAATAATTTTAATAGACGATGTTTTGTTTACCGGTCGTAGCATTAGGAGTGCCATGGATGCCTTGCTCGATTTTGGCCGACCGGCTAAGGTGGAATTATGTGTTTTAATTGACAGGAAATTTAATAGAGAGAATCCTATAGCACCGGATTATGTTGGCAAGAGCGTGGATACCAGAGGGAATGCTCAGAAAGTAAGAATTGAATGGGAAGAAAATAATTATAAAGTCTGGTTAGTAAATTCATGACACAATTATCTGTAAAACATTTATTAGGTATCAAAGACCTGACCGAACAAGACATCAAATTAATATTTGAGACGGCGGATAATTTTAAGACGATTATTAACCGACCAATTAAAAAAGTACCCTCACTCAGAGATATTACAGTTGCCAATTTATTCTTCGAAAATTCCACCCGCACCAGGGTTTCATTTGAGTTAGCGCAGAAAAGGCTCAGTGCCGATATTGTTAATTTCTCCTCCTCCTCCTCTTCAGTTTCAAAAGGTGAAACTTTAATTGATACGGTGAAAAATATTCTGAGTATGAAAGTGGACATGGTGGTGATGCGTCACCCTAGTCCCGGAGCTTGTATTTTCCTGGCGAAGCACATTGATGCAACCATTATCAATGCCGGTGATGGCACCCACGAACACCCTACCCAGGCTCTGCTCGATGCTTACTCAATCAAAGAATCTTTAGGCGAAGTGCAAGGTAAAAAAGTAGTGATAGTAGGCGACATTTTGCACAGTCGTGTAGCTTTATCTAATATTTACTGTTTACAGAAACTGGGTGCAGAGGTAATGGTTTGTGGCCCAAGTACCCTGATTCCAAAGCATATTGAACAGTTAGGTGTTAAAGTAGAATATAACCTAGGCAAAGCACTTGAATGGTGCGACGTGGCAAATATGTTGCGCATACAGATGGAAAGGCAGGACATTAAGTATTTTCCTTCACTCAGGGAATATACCATGCAATATGGCTTAAATCTTCCTTTACTGGAAAGTCTTGGAAAAGACATTACCATTATGCACCCCGGCCCAATTAACAGAGGAGTAGAAATAACGAGCGAAGTGGCAGATAGCGACTACAGTATTATTTTAAACCAGGTAGAGAACGGTGTGGCAATCCGCATGGCTTGCATGTTCCTACTGGCATCCAATCAAAATTCATAGTACAAATGGCAAATCCGGTATTGGTAGAAGTGCACAGAGGCGATGTGTTGGAGAGTTTCCACAGAGGTGTAATCTGTATAGTAAATAAAAACGATGAAGTAATTTATAGCTTGGGCGATGTGCAGCAAATATGTTTCCCCCGCTCGGCCATGAAATTCTTTCAACAGATTCCCTTGCTCACAAGTGGCGCAGTAGAGCATTTTGGTTTTACACAAAAAGAAATTGCCTTGTTCTGCGGCAGTCACAATGGCGAACCGGAACATGTAGCAACAGCACAAAGTATTTTAAAGAAAATTGGACTAACCCAAGAAGACCTGGAATGTGGCCCTCAGATGCCCACTTTAAAAGAAGACGCTAATTACTTGATAAAAAATGACCTCCAACCGCAAAAGATACAAAATAATTGCAGTGGTAAGCATGCAGGGTTTTTAGCTTATTGCGTTTATAAAAATTTACCCACCAAAGGTTATATTGATCTTATGCACCCTTTGCATCAGGAAATATTAAAGGTTACGGCAGCATTCCACCGTTACCCTTTAGATAAAATAAAATGTGCCATTGATGGCTGTTCAGCGCCCATATTCGCTTTCCCTGTCATCAACCAAGCAATTGCGTATAAGAATTTGGTGCATCCTGTAAGGTTTGATGAGGACACACAACGCGCTTGCAAAACAATGGTAGATGCCATTACCGCTTACCCCGAAATGATTGCAGGACACAAACGCTATTGCACCGACCTGATGAAGAAAGCCAATGGCAAACTGATAGGCAAAACCGGTGCCGATGGTGTTTACTCTATTGGTTTGACCGAACAACACTTTGGCATCAGCATAAAAGTAGACGATGGCAAAATGGGCCCTCAATACAATGTGGCCCAGGAAGTAATTGAGCAATTAGGCATTCTTAATGCAGAAGACAATAAAAGCCTAAGGCATTATGTGGTGCAAGAGAACAAAAACTTTGGTGGGCTGGTAACCGGAGAGACCAGAGTGAGTACAAATGTGAAGGTGGAGTTGAAGGGGGAGGAATAAATTGTCTTTTTTTAAGGTTTAAGACTATTGGATAGTGGTTTTGTGGGAAATAATGATAGTTTTCTGTAGGGAATGAACCAAGATACATTAAAACAACAGCCGCCAATAAGGCTTTATTAGCGCATTAATTTTAACTAAAATACCTGATATCTGTGGGAAATTGGCAAGCTTTGATACGGCTCCGTTACACGAGATTAAGCCTATTCA
>JBBQIF010000276.1:0-4515 GCA_038324665.1 Bacteroidia bacterium | reverse complement strand
TATAGAATTCAAGTATCCATTTCCATTTGGTCTCCTTACCCTGAAAGATCAAACATTTGTAACCTAAGATACATTCCGCGAGGGAACAACATAAGGCTATTTGAGTAAAGTTAATAGTTATTGTGTTATTAGTTATTAGGCTAAAAATGCGTTACAATTTCGATAATCTTTTCCATTTGGCCTCATGACCCATTAAAAGATCAAACATTTGTAACCTAAGATCCATTCCGCGAGGGAATAACGTAAGACTATTTATATCAAGTTAAAAGTTATTGTGTTATTAGTTATTGTTTTATTAGTTATTAGGTTGAGAATGCGTTACAATTTCGATAATCTTTTCCAATTAGCATCCTGACCCTGAAAGGGTCAAATATTTATAACCCCGGATGCAATCCGGGGGAAACAACATAACGATATTCAATGTTTGGCGACTTATTTGCGTTCTCGGCAAATAAGATGACAAACATTTCCCTAAACTTTCATATTATAAATCAATCTATTCTGAACAATTCCATTAATCAACACACAATCCAATTAATGTGGATTTGTAATTGAATTCTGCAATAAATATCCCCTCACTTCGTTATAATTTTGCGTTTTGCACAATAATGGCCACCAAGAAGAATAATAGTTTCAGGAATGCCGCGGATGATTTCCTGCCGGATGAGAAGGTAAAGAAGAAAACTATGCCTTCGGGAAAGTTCGCATGGGTACAGGATGAGCGCACACACAAAATAACGGGCGCTTTCTTTATTCTTTTCTCACTCTTTTTATTTGTGGCTTTTATTTCCCATATCGTCAATCTTTCAAGTTTCGAAACAGATCAGGATATTTTACAAAGCAGTAATTGGAAATGGTTTAAAGCAAATAATGAGAGAGGTGCCAGCAATATGATGGGTTATTTTGGTGCGTGGTTCAGCCATTTATTTATCCATAAATGGTTCGGTGTAGCGTCCTTTATTTTATTATTTTCTATCTTTACACTGGGTACGCGCTTATTGTTTAAGTGGCAATTGCACCCTATGACAAAGATACTTAGATATAGTTTTTTTATTATTGTTTTTATTTCGGTTCTCATGGGTTTTATCTTTCACCAGGATAATTTATTTATGGGTGGCGGATTTGGTTATTTCGGTTACATGTGGCTCAAAGGGTTAATAGGTTCTGCGGGCACTGCTATTTTCCTATTTTTATATGCCTTGGCGTTCCTTATCATTGTTTATAATATTGATCTCAGATTTAAAAAGGGACTTGTACAATATGAAGACGATACCAAGGAGGGCATAAAAGTGGCTTTCTCAGATCATGAAACAGAAGCCGAAAAAATGAAACAACATTATGATGATATTCACAAGGAAACTGAACCTGTTTTAGATACAACGAATTCAAAATTGGTGGAAGAAGAAGATGGCATACAATTATTAACCTTACAGGATGAAGTGGAAGACGAAGCGGATACTGGCGCTAATATCGAAGATGCTGCGCCGGCAATTAGCTTTAATGTTGACCCTATAAAAGAAAAGAAAATACAGAAACTACCTGATTTTGAATTGAAAATTGAACAACATGAAGCCGATGAATTAGTGCCGGAAACTATTATAAAACCTGTAGCAGAAGTTTCTTCAGGGATTGATGACCCCTACGACCCAACGCTGGACCTGCCCGGCTATCAGTTTCCAACAATAGATCTTTTGCAGGAATATGAGTTCACTAAAATTGAAGTGGACAGGACTGAACTAGAAACAAGCAAGAATTTAATTGTAGAAACGCTTAAAAATTATAACATTGCAATAGCCGAAATACGGGCTAACATAGGGCCAACCGTTACGCTATATGAAATTGTACCTGCCCCCGGGGTTAAAATATCAAGAATTAAGAATCTTGAAGATGATATTGCCCTGAGTCTTGCGGCTTTAGGTATTCGTATCATTGCGCCAATTCCCGGAAGGGGAACCATCGGTATTGAAGTGCCGAATAAAAAACCCGAGATGGTGCCCATGCGCTCCATGATAGCCAGCAAGAAGTTTCAGGAGTGTAATTTTGAATTGCCCGTGATCTTAGGAAAAACAATATCCAATGAGCTCTATATTGCCGATTTAAGTAAAATGCCGCATTTACTTTGTGCCGGGGCTACTGGGCAGGGTAAATCTGTTGGATTGAATACACTTATTATTTCATTGCTCTATAAAAAGCATCCTTCTGAGTTAAAGTTTGTTTTAGTAGATCCTAAAAAGGTGGAATTAACACTTTATAATAAGATAGAACGCCATTACCTGGCTAAGTTACCGGGCGATGGGGATGCGATTATTACAGATACAAAATTGGTGTGCAATACCCTGAATTCTCTTTGTATGGAGATGGATGATCGTTATGAATTATTAAAAGCAGCAGGTAAAAGGAACATTATTGAGTACAACGTGAAATTCAAGGAAAGGAAATTATTACCTACTGAAGGACACCGGTTTCTACCTTATATAGTGGTGGTAATCGACGAGGTGGCAGATTTAATGATGACTGCCGGTAGGGAAGTGGAAACTCCCATTGCCCGTCTGGCACAATTGGCAAGGGCCATTGGAATCCATGTGATTTTAGCTACTCAGAGGCCTTCTGTTAATATTATTACAGGAACCATAAAAGCGAATTTCCCTGCAAGGCTGGCGTTTAGGGTAACTTCAAAAATTGATTCCAGGACCATCTTGGATAGTAATGGCGCCGATCAGCTCATTGGTAAAGGAGATATGTTATTTAGTACAGGTAATGATTTGATTCGTTTGCAATGTCCATTTGTTGATACCCCGGAGGTAGAGAGGATTACCGAATTTATTGGCAATCAGAGGGGATATAGCTCTGCGCTAATTTTGCCTGAATTCAGAAGCGATGAAGAGTCAGGGTCAAGAGAAGATTTTGATCCGAATGAGCGTGATGTTTTATTTGAAGAAGCTGCCCGATTAATTGTAATGACCCAGCAAGGCAGCACTTCCCTTATTCAGCGGAAATTAAAATTAGGGTACAATAGAGCTGGACGTTTAGTTGACCAATTGGAGCAAGCAGGGATCGTTGGTTCATTCGAAGGAGCAAAGGCCAGAAAGGTATTAATTCCCGACGAAGTGAGTTTGGACCACTTTTTGGATAACCTGTACAAATAAATTTTGTACCTTTGCACCCATGAAAAAATTTGCCCTATTATCTTTAGTTCTTATGCTCCTGACATCCATGACATTACAACATAAGGATAAATCTGCCAATAAACTCTTAAAAGAAGTTTCTAAGAAATATAAAGACTATAAAACATTGAAATCTGATTTTACTGTATTGAGCGAAGCAGCAGATCCAAAATCACCGAAAAAGACTGATAAAGGTAGTTTGCAGACTAAAGGCAATAATTTCAGATTAACATTCGGTGGGCAGGAAATTTTCTGCAATGGTAAATTTATATGGACCTATACCAAAGAAACCAACGAATGTACGAAGGACAAATACCATCCTAACTCAGGCAGTGGTTTGAATCCGGCCAAAATTTTTACAATATGGGAAAAAGGCTTCTTGCATGTTAATGATGGTACTTATAAAAAAGGAAGTGTTGAAATTCAGAAAATTAAACTGACACCTACTGATAAGAAGAAACCCTATTTCTTAATGGACCTTGAAGTAGACATGAATGCAAAAACTATATCGAGTCTGAAAGTTTCATTTAAGGCAGGTAATAAGCAAACATATACTGTAACTTCCCAAACACCTAATGCTACCATTGCAGATAGTGTTTTTGAATTCAATGCAGCTAATTATCCCGGAGTTGAGATTGTTGATCTTACCAATTAATAGCGGTACTAATCCATCACAATGTAATCATAAAGGATTTTCAAATCCTTTTCTTCTTCAGTTAATGCCCTTTTCTTAAAAACGTCCTTGGCATAATGTAATTGTAACTGCCTGTTTTTCCTTTCCATGATTAGTGGATGAATTATTGATCTTATTTGAACTTCGCCAATGTTATCCCTGCCTATTTCTAGCCTCACGTAGGCACACAAATGACACCATGTAAAGATATCATAGGCTATGAAATCGGCCAGGCTGTATATGGCAAAACCTCTCTTTTGCTTACCTGTAATAGGGTCAATGAAGTCGTAATGACGCCAAGGTTGTAAATTATGGGGATGTCCACCCACAATAATATCTACGCCACAAGTACTGAATATTTTCTCAAATAAATTTACCGTTGCTCTTCCAGGATACACCTGGTAAGCATTCCCTGCGTGTAAAGAACAGATGACAATATCTGCTCCCGCTTTTTTGCAATCTTCAGTTTGTTTTTTTATTAAAGATATATCCACTCCCGGAACATTCAGGTTGATTGAATTCACAAGCCACGGTTCATCTTCAGGCACCTCAAATTGGTTAAGGGAATAAGTAAAGGCTACGAACCCAATTATAAACCCATTTTTTTTAATGATTACCGGTTGTTCGTAAGCATTTTTATCCTTGGAGGCACCAACAGAAAGGATATTTTTAGCATGA
>JBBQIF010000275.1:0-4520 GCA_038324665.1 Bacteroidia bacterium | reverse complement strand
TCGTGTAATCACCCATTTGTAAATACACTCTTGCAAGCATGGCAGAAGCTACATAGGTAGTTGCATAAAAGCCATTGCTGGTGGGTAACTTTGCCTTAGCATCATCTAAATCTTTTATCACCTGGTCGTATACTTCTGCTACAGTATTCCTACCTACTAATTTTGCATCAGTAGTCACTGTAGTTAATGTAGTGGGTGCCAAAACAATAGGTACTCCGGGATTTGTTGCAGGAGTACCATCATTCCAGGCCTTGGCATATAATCTTACAAGGTCGAAATAAGATGATGCTCTTATAAATTCAGCTCCACCCTGTACTTTTTGTGTGGCAGTTGGATCTACAACGGATAACGCTGCCAGCACATTGTTGGCATCATTAATAGTTTTGTACCCTGTAAGCCATGTATCAGTTACAAAACCATTATCCACAGGTATTGATTTATTATATATTTGGGTAAAACCCTGGTAAGTTCCTGACCAGTCAATTTCATCAGTATTGCCTAATAAATCAGGGCCCACAAAAGCTCTGCCGCCATAAAAATCCGCTACTCCTAAATCAGAATATGCCCCTATCAATGCGGCCTGTACATCGCTGCTTGTAAGCAAGGCCGTTGATGCGTCAATAGAATTTTGAGGAGTTGTATCTAACTTTTTATTACACGCAGTAAAGATGAGTATGACAAAAAGTAGTCTATATATAAGTTTATATTTCATAACAGTTATTTTATTTTATTAAAGGCCAATATTAATTCCAAAAACAATTGATTTTATCTGAGGTGCAGCATAAAAATCTACTCCCTGGTTAATATTTGATGCCTGGTAATCTGAATTCACTTCAGGATCCCAACCTTTATAATCAGTAATGGTGAAAAGATTCAAGGCCCGTGCGTAAACCCTTACTCTATCTAATTTGATCCTGGTTGTGATATCCTTTGGCAGGTTAAAACCAAGCGTAACTTCTTTTACTCTCAGGTAAGAGCCATCAGAAATATACCTGCTTGAAGGATCTGTTCCGTTTGGATAAAATAATCTTGCTTCCGGAATATTGGTTATGTCACCAGGATTTTTCCATGCGGCTAACTGGTCTATTGTTTGATTATCGAAACCATTACTACCGCTGGAACTCATGTACTGGCCGCCGCCATTATATACATCGTTGCCACTTACTCCCTGGAGCAATACGTCCAGGTCAATAAATTTGTAAGTAAATGTATTACTGAATCCATAGATGAATTTTGGATTAGGATTTCCGATTCTTACATCTTCTGCCTGGTTGTAATCATTGGTTGTAGCCCTGTCGCGGGAGCCATCGCTCTTTAGCGTATTCTTGTAATAAAGCGCATCTCCATTTGCAGGATCTGCACCTGCATATTCTCTTGCATAAAAGACTCCGAGAGGTTCCCCTTCTTTTGCCTTATTTTGATCGTCGCCTATTAATTGTCCTTGCAGATATACGATACGGTTTTTATTAGCACCAAAATTTAAAGAAGAAGTCCACCTAAAGTTTTTAACTGCCACGTTAGTACTGTTGATGCTGAATTCAATTCCCTTGTTATTAAGCTTTCCAATATTTTCAAGTTTTGTTGCAAAGCCTGTAGTGCCTGGAACCTGTACATTTAATAAAAGATCTACCGTGTTTTTCTCATAATAATCAACTTCAAAAGAAAGCCTGTTATTAAAAATACTTGCTTCAATACCAAAATCAGAACCGCGGGTAGTTTCCCACTTCAAATCAGGATTAGGTAATTGTGACGGAGATTGCCCTGCCTGGCCTCCATAAGCATTAGCGACAAATAAACCTCTTGACCCAAAGTCTGCGATGTTTTCATTTCCAGTAACTCCATAGCTCGCTTTAAGCTTCAAAAAGCTAAGCCATTGGGTATTCTTTAAAAAATTCTCTTTAGTAACAATCCATCCGACAGAACCGGCGGGAAAAAATCCATAGCGATTATTTTTCCCGAACCTCGATGATCCATCAGTTCTTCCACTTAGAGACACAAGGTATTTGTCATTAAACTTATAATTAAATCTTGCAAAGTATGACAACAATGTACTGCTGGTTGCTGAAGAGCTTGCATCAGTTTTTGAAGCAGCACTGGTTAATTTTTTATAGGCATCACTGGGAAATTCTTCTGCAGTTGCTGTGCTGTATTCATAGCTTCTGTCCTGGTAGCTCATACCTAATGTACCTTCAAAATCATGGATGTTATTAAAAGTCTGTTTAAAATTGAAATAGTTATTAGTATTAAAATTCAAAACCGAAGTACTGAGGTAAGAACCACTGCCATCAGGCACCCCGGTGTTGCGTGCTGTTATTCTGCCATAATAATTTTCTTCTGTCTGGTTCAATTGATCTACCCCAAACTCTGATGTGAAAGTTAGCTGCTTTGTAATAGAAGCATTCGCATATACATTACCTAAATTCCTGTTTACAGTCGTATGATAAAACTGACCGTCCTTACTTAAAAGAGGATTGTAGTATACGGGGAAATTGGTATTAGGCTTTCCTTTCGCCGGATCTAATGCACCACTCAGCAAACCGGTTCTTGGATCAATTTCCGGTGTAATTGGAGACAGAGCTACAATCTGTAAAGGGGTTGAAAACGCATCATCATTGGATATGCGATTATTTTTTGCCCTGGAAAAATTCATATTCATTCCTATATTAAGCCAGTCTTTTAACTGGTGATCCAAATTGATTCTTCCTGAATATCTCTTATAACTATTGCTTATTATAATTCCATCCTGATCAAGGTACTGGCCTGATATAAAGAATTTTGTTTTTTCGTTACCTCCGGAAATATTAAGATCGTACTGGCTTATAGGCGCATCCTGGAATGCAAGGTTTTGCCAATTGGTATTGATGCTTGCATTTTTCCAATCTTCGGTACCGGCAGAATATCTTGTAAACCTGCTGTGAACATAATCAAGTTCATCGACCAACGCATCTGGAACATTATCATAATATCCAAAAATAGAATCCTGAGTTGCAGCGCCTACAGCAGCTTGTGTGAAAAAATCAACATACTGTTTGGAATCTAAAAATTTTCTTTTACCTGTTGGTTTTTGTGAGCCTGTAAAATATCCAAACTCTATTTTTGATTGTCCCGCTTTACCTTTTTTTGTGGTTATTAATACAACACCGTTAGATGCACGTGAGCCATAAATAGCCGCTGCAGAAGCATCCTTTAATATTTCTACTGATGCGATATCATTCATATTTATATCGGCTAAGGCATTCGTAGGTGCTATAGTGCTGGAAAGATCATCGGTAGTAAGTGGGATGCCATCAACAACATATAAGGGTTCAATGCCGGCACTTACTGATGATGCGCCCCGGATACGAATGTTGATGCCCTGTCCGAGTTTACCATTTTGCTGGCTTACTAAAACACCGGCAGCTCGTCCCTGCAATGCACTTTCGAAGCTCGTTGCAGGAGTGTTGCCAATCTCTTTGGCACTTACTGTTGAAACGGAACCGGTAATATCCTTTTTTATTTTAGTACCATAACCAACAACGACAACTTCAGTAAGAGACTGGTCTGCCTGCTGAAGGTTTACGCTTATTTTCCCATTGCCAACAGGTACTTGACTACTTGTATTTCCTATTGATGAGATTTAAAGTGTTGTTACTTTATCATTGACAGAGATCCTAAAATTACCATCCGAATCTGTAATTGTGGAAGTTTTGAATCCTTTAGCTTTGACGGTAGCATTCGCAAGGGGGAAGTTATCATTATTGGTAACCCGCCCTGTAATCTCTTTGGTCTGGCCAAATGATGCGAAGGCAAAACATAGGAATGCAATTAAGAGTGGAAATTTTCTCATGTAGCTTTTTTTAGAATATTAATAATTAGTTTTAAAAAGGTATATAACAAAAAAATTTTATCGCTGAATATCTATAGTGCATAAACAAGCAGATAAAATCTCGAATAAAAATAAGGTAATTAATTTATAACTATGTTTTCAAGGCTTATAATTAATTGAAACTTTTTTGATTTATTTTAATTCAAAGACAATGAAATTAACATCAAGAAGAAGTAATTGTTTAAGAAATGGGCATTCCTTCAAATATAAATTTTGGCTAAATAAATTTTATAATAGAATGAAATAGTTATCAGTGGCCTTAATTAAAAAATGTTTTATAAATAAATATAGACTGTAACCTGGATAAATTATTGTCCCACCGTTTCTTTAAGTCCGGTAAGTTGCAGACTCAATTCTTTTAATTGTTTTCTTGCCTTCGCATCGTAAGCCTGTGAATTAGCTTTAGCTTCTTTCTTTACATTAAAATATTTACCTGAAACATTTTTTACTTCGGGCGATGTTGCCAGGAATATTTCAGTATCTGCGCCGCTTTGTGGTGTGCCCTGGGGGGCTATGTTTGCATTACGTACCATGTTTGTATCCAGGTATGTTCCCGGGTGCAATGCATTTACTGTAATGTTATGCTCTTTTAATTCTACGGCAAGATCAAAGGTAAACATGATCAATGCAAGCTTGCTCTGGCAATAAGCAGTAA
>JBBQIF010000274.1:0-4524 GCA_038324665.1 Bacteroidia bacterium | reverse complement strand
TTCTGTTGTCGTATTTTCATTGGTTGTATTAATGCGCAGTCCTAAAAAACTCGACCTTGGCTTTGGGTTTGATACCCATATTTTCCCGGCAATTAGCGCCTCTCTCAATTCAATTGTAGCCGTCCTTTTGCTTTGTGGGCTTTTTGCTGTAAAACAAAAAAAGTTTGACCTCCATAAAAAAATAATGCTCACAGCAGTTATATTCTCAATTTTGTTTTTAGTGAGTTATGTTCTATACCATTTTACAACTGCCGAAACAAAATATGGGGGTGAAGGCGTTGCAAAACTCATCTATCTTATTGTACTCCTTACCCATATAAGTCTAGCTGGAATAATTCTCCCTTTCATATTATTTGCTGTTTACAGAGGCTTAATTGGCGAATATTCTAGACATAAAAAACTAACCCGCTATGTATGGCCGGTATGGTTTTATGTATCGGTTACAGGCGTGATTGTTTATTTTATGATATCGCCTTATTACTAAGTTATAAGTTAATCGTTATTGAGCACATTAACGGCCATAATTTCTACTAATTTTTCTGTTAAATCCACTTAAATCCGTATCTTTGTACCATGCTTAAAAAGCTTGTTTTCCTATTCCTTATCTCTTTCCTTTTCCTTGCGGAAATGGCAGCGCAATGCCCCATGTGTAGAACCAGTATTGAAAGCAGCAGGGGTGATGCTGGAAACAAAAGTGTAGGCAATGGATTGAACACAGGTATTCTTCTGCTTATTTGTTCTGTTTATATCATTGTTTTCACCGTTGGCATCTTTTGGTACCGGAACCACAAACGCTCCCTTTCTAATGTCTGACACCCCCTCCAAATTGGGTAGTATGATCGCTTGCAAGTGCCCGCGTTGCAGAACCGGCAATATCTTTAAATACCCCACCTGGAATGTCATACAATTCAGCAAAACGAATGACCGCTGTCCGCATTGTAACCTCAAATTCGAGCATGAAACAGGGTTTTTCTGGGGTGCTATGTATATAAGCTATGGCTTCAATTCAGGTCTGATGATTATTTTTGGTGTTATTGCAATTAACCTTGGCTTCTCTTTCACTTACATCCTTGCTACCATTATCATCATGGCCGTTTTTATGACACCTTTTTTCTTTAGATATTCGCGGGTGCTTTTACTTTATGGGTTATCGCCAGGCAAAAGGTTTGATCCTAAATACCGTTAATTAAGGAGTAATCTATAGATACTTACGACACCTTCGGCGTAAGCCAATGGCAATTCAATCATTTGATATAACCATTTGATTATTTCAGGGTTATTAAAAAAAATCATTTTAATAAAATTCTCATCATTTGTTTTTCTACTACTGACGATTCTGTGTTTGTCACTTTATTTTCCGCCGATTGCGGAGCAAATAAACCGCCAAACTACCTACCCACATTTTACCTAACCTCCTGACTCACGTTAGGGGTTCTAATATTTTACCCCGCCTTTGGCGGGCCATGGAAACAATGTGAGAGAATTGTTGATAGCTATCGGGTTGCGCTCAGTCAGATTAACACTATAATAAAATTAAATTAAGGCTAAGAAATTGTGATATTAATGGGATACAAATTATAAAATCACCATACTTCGACAAGCTCAGTATGCTTAGATTATCACACTTCGAAAAACTCAATATTCTTAGAGTATCAAATGCTCTTAAGTTTTCAACTTTTTCTTCTTAGCGCTTGGGAAGAGAATATTGTTAAGGATAAGTCTGTAACCGGGACTATTAGGAAATAATGCCAGGTTTGTTGGTGGTTCGCCTACCATGTGTTGGTAATCCTCCGGGTCGTGGCCACTATAGAAAGTCCATGTGCCCTTGCCTAATGTGCCGTGTATATAACGCGCCTCGTCGGCTGCTTTATTCTCACCTAAAATCAACACTTCGCTCTTTATAAATTGTTTCCTGAAGGCAGTTGTCTGTCCCATAAAACCTTTGATGGTTTGTGTATGATTTTGGCACAACATAGTAGGAATGACATCCCACTTGGCACTGTAATCGAACAGGGTGAAATAATCTTCTCTTTCACTCACGTTGCGCATTTGCGTATTGTCTATGCTGGCATGTTCATAGGCATAAGGACTGCGTTCCAACTGGAAATCTTTGAAGGCAAAACAATTGTCGAAATTCAGTTTGCTTTGGGCATCAGGGTCGGCGCCATCGCCATCGAACATGGCTTCGCAAATATCAGTACCATCTGCTGCCAAGGCTATATCATAGGTATCTGTAGCACTGCACATGGCAAATAAAAAACCGCCACCAATGCAAAAATCCCTGATCTTTTTTGCAACGGCTAACTTCATTTGCGAAACTTTGCCGAAGCCATTTCGGGCTGCGCAAGCCTCATTCTCCTTGACATCCTCCATATACCAGGGTGTATTCCTGTAGTTGTACCAAAACTTGCCATATTGCCCTGTAAAATCTTCGTGGTGCAGGTGCAACCAATCGTATTGCGCCAGCTTATCTGCTATCACATCATCATCAAATATCTTTTCGTAGGGAATCTCCGCGTATTCCAATACCATAGTCACAGCATCATCCCAGGGTTGTTTATTTTTAGGTGTATAAACTGCAATCTTAGGTGCTTTCAGTAATTTAACGCTTTCCATATTCACCTCTGGGTTGCTTATTTCCGTAAGTATTGAATTGGATTTAGCTTCTGTTATTACTTCATAACTCACACCTCTTATTTTGCATTCATTTTCAAAAGCCACTTGATAAGGGAACATAAAACTCCCGCCATCATAATTCAGCAGCCAATCTACCTCATCTCCTTTTTCTAAAATCCAGTAGGCAATGCCATAGGCTTTTAAATGATCTTTTTGGTTATCGTCCATACCAATCAGAATATGCAAAGCATTGAGATTGCAACCAAAGATAGAAACAATCAAGAGGAAAAAGAATTTTAATTTAGATAACATCATTTAATACAATACAAACCTAGTGCCGATAATGCTAGTCCAACAAAGTTAGTTAATATTACATACAATAACGCAATTCCTCCCTTATTATTTTGGACCAATTCGACAAATTCAAGGGCGAAAGAAGAAAAGGTGGTAAAGCCTCCCAAAAGGCCTGTTATAATAAAAAATGTCCAGGCCGGGTTGAGCTTATATTTAATAAGCAAGCCGGCTACGAAACCTATTACAAAACAACCTATCACATTAACAATAAAAGTGGCTATCGGAAAACCTGAATAATTGGTTTTACCCGTTAAAAATTGTACCAGGTACCTTAAACATGAACCAATGCCTCCACCAATAAATATATAGAGTAAATTATTCACTCCTTACGCCTGATAATTGTTGTTTTACAAGCTCCAGTCCTTCTTCAAAACTATGCGGATCGTAACCTAATTCTCTTATTGCTTTGTCCAGTTTAAATCCTGTTACCAATGGACGTTTAGCAGGCTGCGTAAAGCTTGAAGAATCTGACCGCCTAATAAGCGACTTATCTAAACCATAAAAATCTGCTACTCTATTAACCAAATCAAAAATACTCATGAAGTCTTTGCCCGAAATATTATAAATCCCCTGTGCGTTTTTATCTTCTGCTAAAAAACAACCCATGGCCAAATCTTCTGATAAGGTGGGTGTCCTGAATTGATCATCAACTACAGGCATTGTTTTACCTTGTTCTAAAAAACCTTTTGCCCACAAGACAATATTGCTGCGGCTCATTTCATTGTTAACACCGTAAACTAAAACGGTTCTTAAGATGGCCCATTTCTCGCTAAATGTTTCAGCCATTTCCTCGCCTTTTAATTTAGACAAACCGTAATAACTCAATGGCAAAGCCTCATCTTCCTCACTATAGGGTCCATTTTTACCATCGAATATAAAGTCGGTGGAGATATGGATGAGTTGAGCGCCCACTTTTTTACAAGCAACTGCCAAATACCTGACTGCATCAATATTCAAGGCATCACAGGCTTCCTTTTCCGATTCGCAAGCATCCACATTGGTCATGGCTGCTGTGTTAATTACACAATCGGGTTGGAATTTATCAATCACTATTGCCACTTCTTGTTCATCGGTAATATCGAGAGGGGCATAAATAAAATTGCTTCTGTGCGGGTACCTTGACTCACCTCTCGCGGTGGCGATGAGGGTTTTTTCCGGTTTTGTTAAATAGAGGTCTATCAGTTTCTGGCCCAGTAATCCATTGGCGCCGGTAATTAATATCTTTTTATTTGGCATATTAATGCAAAGGTAAGGACTGTAATTTAATTATCGTCTGTTTATAAAGTCACTGCCTGTGTTATTGCTATTTGAGGAGATGCAAATAACAATGGGTAGTAAAGATGCGATTAATCGCGGTTAGTAGAGACGCGATTAATTGCGGTTAGTAGAGACGCGATTAATCGCGTCTCTACTCTGAACTTTGGCTATTTTGAAGAAATCGACAAAAAAAGTTACCGAGATACTTGTTATTTCGGATTTTTTGTTTCATTTTTGTATCTAGTTAAATAACTAGAATAAATTATTATGGGATACTCAACTAAAATCCAACTTATC
>JBBQIF010000273.1:0-4541 GCA_038324665.1 Bacteroidia bacterium | reverse complement strand
TAGTTCTGACAGGCGTATCGATATCTGCCAGGCACTCATAGACCAATTGAACAAACTGGAAATTACGAATAAGGTAATCACCAATAATTAAGCCGTTTCTGTCTATAGATTTTACGACTTGGTTGGTCTTTTTCTCAAAAGAAGCATCACCCCTCAAACCAACTGAAAAATAAATACTTTCTATTTCAGTCTTACCAAAGTCACGCCATCACCGCCTAATTGGTCGCTTTCGTGCTCATAATGCTTCACAAGCGGACTGCTCTTTAAATGCGCAAGAATCAATTTACGCAGGATACCAAATCCCCTTCCATGAATTATCTTTAGGTTTGAATTGCCCAGTAAATGGGCGTCTTCCAGCCATTGCTCCAATTGCAAAATTGCTTCCTCTCCCCTTATTCCCCTTAAATCGAGATCGATACTAAAACTGCTTTGTTTTTCAAATAAACGCACATTGAAAGTGGCTATTTTAGATTCCTTTTTCTCGGCCGTTTTACTCGTCTTATGCAACTCACTTAAAGCCACCCACATTTTTACAGAACCGAACAGAATATGTGCTTTATCTTTTTTAATAAGTAAAACTTCTCCGGCTACGCTATTATCATTTTGCCTCACCATATCGCCCACTTTTAGGGGGCCATCAGGTTTGAATTGAGGTTGCTTTACTGTAACAACCGGAATTATCTTCACCAGTGTTTCCTTAAATTCCTCTAAAACCTTCCTTGCCTCTTTTGTTTGCTGCTTATCTGCCTTGGCATGTTGGATAACCTGTATGGTCTTTTCTATTTTGCGGTTGGCATTGTTCACAATTTCAGAAGCCTTTGCTTTGGCATCATTTAAAATATGCTGCTTATTTTCAGATAAAGTATCCTTTAAATCTGTATAGTCGGAGATTAGCTTCTCCAATTTTTCCTCCCGTTCGGCAATTCGTCTATTGGCATCTGCAAGTGCGGCCTTGTTCTTTTCATTCTCTGCAATTAATTCCTCCAGATCGATGTGTTGCTTCCATTGGTTAATCTTTTTTGCCCTGTCTAATATCGCCTTATCCACTCCCACTTTTGAAGACACCTCCAGCGCAAAAGAACTGCCCGGCTTGCCCAATTCCATGGCGAACAATGGCTCCAATTTGGTTATGTCGTACATCATACGGGCATTTAGAACACCAGTGGTATTGCCTGCCCATGCTTTGAGATTTCCAAAGTGAGTAGTAACCACCCCAAACGCGCTACTTTCATGTAAATTCTCCAGAATTGCCTGTGCTATTGTACTTCCTATTGAAGGGTCGGTACCATTCCCCAATTCATCGATTAAATAAAGTGTTTCTGCAGTGGCATTTTCCATAAAAAACTTCATGTTCATTAAATGACTGCTATACGAACTTAGGTTATTCTCTATGGACTGATTATCCCCAATATCAATAAAAAGACGATGATAAACGGTCATTTTACTTCCAGGATCCAAAGGTACCGGCAACCCGCATTGATACATATATTGGAGCAAGCCTATCGTTTTTAGTGCAATACTTTTCCCTCCGGCATTAGGGCCTGAAATGATTACCATATTGCAACCTTCCTCAAAATGGAAGTTTAATGGCACTAATTTTTTATTGTCTTTCTGTAATAAAATATAAAGCAGAGGATGCCTTGCATTCACAATATTAATATCATCCTTTTTTAAAGCTTCCAATGGTTCAATGGCATTTATTTTACCAGAAAACAATGATTTTGAATAGGTGATATCTAGGAAAACTGTGTGTTGTGTATGCTGCCAAATACTTTGCTTATAGGGCGCCAACTGTGCTGTTACCTGTTTCAGAATGCGCTCTATCTCTTTCTTTTTTTCGAAAGACAATTCCTTTAAGGCATTGTTCTCTTCAAAACATTCAATGGGCTCAATGTATAAAAATTTTCCACTTTGGGAATCATCGTGAACAAAACCCTGGATCTTCTTTTTATGTTCAGCAATAATAGGAATCACGAGGCGCTCGTTGCGAATTGTTATTTCAGTATCTCCTGCCCATCCATTCTTTTTAGCCAGTTCATATTTTGATAAGAGGATTTTCCTCACCTCCTTTTCTTTAGAAATTATCTGCTTATTGATCTGCCAAAGTTCCGGCGAAGCATCCGGCTTTAATTTCCCTTCCTTGTCTATTACTTTTTGCAAAATTGCAACACATACTGACAAGTCTTCCAGATGCTTTTGCGCATCTTTCAGGTAAGCACATTCTTCCTTGTCGTTAATGGCCTTAAAATTAAGCTGCATAGCTGTGAGCGATGTAAACAGCAATTGCAATTCATCTTCATATAACATGTTACCTTCTATTTCAAGTTTTTGAAGGAAACTGAGTATTTCATTTAGATCTTCTGGCAATTGCAATATAAAACCACTTGCACTTAACTGATTGATTTCTCCAATTTGCCGAATACTTGTTTGGATAGCATCTTTATCTGCATGGAACCTTATTTTATCTATACTTTGCTTGCCTAAATCCGTTTTACAATACCCTATCAAGAGGTTCTTAATCTTGTCGAAACCTAATTTTTCTTCAATGCCTTGAGGGTAAAGTTTAATATTTTGATTAGTCGTTTTCAATTAGCGTCGTTTTGTTATTTTATTTATTGAAGAAAGCCCATAATTCTGAAAGTTTCCCAGTAGGTGGGAAAAGATTTCTTAACCACTGTTTCATCATCAAAAGTAATATTTTTTTGAAACGCAAATATACTGCAGGCCATGGCAATACGATGGTCGTTGTAGCTTTTAAAATTGTAGCTATTTTCTGCTTTGTCAAGGAAGTTGAAAAGTAACGCATTGTCGCTAATTAAATTAATCACTACGCCTGTCTGCAACAAATTCTCTTTCATTGCTAATATGCGGTTACTTTCTTTTAAAATAAGGTGCTTTACCCCTGTAAATTTTGCATCTATCTTTAAATAGGCACATACTGCAACAATTGCAGGAAACATATCGGGTGTATTGGTAAAATCATATTCAAAAAGGCCGGGATTATTTTTTTTACTACTGATGGTAATTCCTCTTTTTTCACCCTGAGTCGAGGTTGTTTTCACACCAAAAAATTCAAATACCTTGGCAGTTACAGCATCACCTTGTATTGAATCCAATAAGAGGCCGGGAAGCGTTAAAATTCCAGGTCTTACAACTAACCATGCATAAATGAAAGTTGCAGCACTCCAGTCAGCTTCAATTGAGACATTTTCTATAACCTTATAACCTCCATTGGCAACCTTGTAAGTATTTTTATTTATTGCTATAAATGCCCCACTTTTTTCCATTGCATCGATGGTTAAATTAATATAAGGTTCAGAAACAATATCACCGGATTGTGTAATTATTAACCCATCTGTAAAACAAGGTGCAATTAAGAGAAGGGCACTATCAAACTGGCTACTAGAGCTACCTTCAATGTTTACTTTGCCTTGTGATAAATCTACCCCTTTTACAATTTCTACAGGTAAGCAACCTTCTTCCTCAAGGTAATTTATATTACTGCCTAATTCACGCAACGCAGTAATAAGTGGCGCTATGGGTCTTTTTTTCAACCTCTCACTCCCTGTAATTACCACTTTAAGATTTTTTAATGCTGCAAAAGCAAGATAGAAACGCATAGAAGTGCCGGCATCTTGAAAATCTATAACACCAACATTTTCCTTTATGGCATTTTGCAATATCAATGTATCATTACTAGAAGATAAATTATTGATTATAAAATTATTTTCAGTCAAGGCCTGAATGACAAGATACCTGTTGCTGATACTTTTAGAAGCGGGCAGATTTACCTCACCAACGATATTGGCTACTTTAATTTCCGGAATGCTAAGCATTATACAAGCTCTTTTTTATTGCCCCTGAGGCTACGGGCACTTTTGTTCTTCCGCTTCCAATTGCAGTAGGTAGTGAAAATATGATGTCCCCATGACTATTTTTTTTATCTAAAAGTAATAAGGGATTAATGGCATCGTATTCATCTGTTGTCAATTCAGACTGTTGCGTATGCGATGCAACACAATCAATAATAAGGTTTAATTCCTCTTCATTGATCATATCAAGAAAAAAAGCAATTCTTGCTTCTGCCATCATGCCTTTAGCCACAGCAAAACCATGAAGTATGGGTTTATCTATATTTAACCTGTAAGTTTCATAAGCATGGCCAATGGTATGCCCGAAATTCAACAATTGTCTTTCGCCACGGTCATGTAAATCCTTCGATACTATTTCATATTTTGTCTCTGCAGCATTGCGCACTAGATTTTCAACCGGTTCATTATCCAAAATCCTTTTAAACAAGGATTGATTGGCAATTATCCCTGTCTTTATTATTTCCGCAGAACCGCTTAAAATTTCTTCATGTGGCAAGGTCTTTAAAAATGCGGGATAAATAAAAATACTCTCAGGGAGGGCATAAGTACCTATATAATTTTTGTTTAATTGAAAATCAATCCCGGTTTTACCACCAATAGCTGCATCTGCCATTCCCAATAAGCTAGTTGGAATATTGACAAAATCTATACCTCTCATATAGGTTGAAG
>JBBQIF010000272.1:0-4559 GCA_038324665.1 Bacteroidia bacterium | reverse complement strand
TTGATTATCTTTAAATATATCTATATATCTACTATTAAAATAGTTTTCTATAAAACAAAATGCTCTTTTACTCCTTTCATTTAAATAATTTGAAATTAATTTATCTAAACTGTCCATAGCATTGGATTGAATATAATATTTGTCACTTTTTACACTATTCAAATATGATCTAATTCTACGCAAACATAAATCTCTATCTTCAATTAAGTCAATTCCAATTATTTTTACACTATCTAAACACTTTCCACCAAATAAATTAAACAAATTTCTCCATTCAATTTCGGTATCTCTATTAACACCTTTTCTGGTTAAAATTGTTGAGTCATTTAAAGATAATTTTTGTTTCAGCCAAAGCACGTAGTCTTGAGGATATTCAACTAAAATATTAAAATTATAATTCTTCACATATAAATTGGACATCTCCGTTTCAAGTATACCATTGATTGTAAATGAATGAATTTCCCCTAAAATTATTAATTTTGATTTCTCCCCATCTAACACATAATTAGTGAAGGAATCCTTGCTAATACTAATTCCAAAAAGGCTAAAATTATGTAATATTATTACTGTAAAAAAGTATTTTATTTTCATGATGACATGTCATTTTTTGTTCAACTAGCGCTAAGCAAGACTTAAGCCGATGTTTGCCATGGAGCCCACTCGGGTCGAACCATATCTTCGTTCTTTTATGGTCATATTTCTGCGATATAGGTTCATTCATTGCTTTTAGTAGTCGGAATTTCGTCTTTTTTGTCTTGATCGTTATCGGGATGGTCTCATCGAAGGGACCCTATATACAAACCTACTGTAAAAAGTTGAATATTAACATATTGTTTTTCATAATGGATCTGCACCCTGTTGGAGGCTTTTCCTTTGCCAAATTAATTTCAATACCATGAAAAATAATATTGCGGTTATACTTTTTGATTTTTATTAAAACCACTTAACGACCTAAATCACCTCAACGCACACCGCAAAGAGAACGGCAGCCTTTGAAAAAAATATAGATAGCAATATGAGTTTATTCCCATATCAGATAGGTGTTCGATAAATTGAAAACCTACTTACGATGGGTGTAATTAAAAAATGACTTGTGGCGAATTGATTGTTTATTTATTCAAGTCCGAAGGATATGAATGCCTTATATGTCCTTGTTTGTTAAATTTATCCTATGCTTATTCAGAAAATATTGTTTTCTTTTATGCACTAAGGTGACTAAGGTGGTTAATGGTTCTAAAAAGCTAAAGCAAATGGGAATTTACTTCCCTGAATCATGCGCAGGATAGACTCTAGTCAAATAAGTAAAAAAGCACATAGGAAGACGAAGGAGCGGAAGAAACAAAAGAATATGGGCAGAAAAACAATCTAATACTACTGCTTTACATTTTTCACAAGTGCAGCAATTTCATCAGCTTCACTCACCTGAACTGTTTCTTGAAAATTCTTATTCATAATTCCATTTGAACTTTTTATTGTTTGCTTACAAGTAGCATGAATTTCCCTGCAACGGGTATAATCTAAAATTTGCTTCGCATTCTGAACCGTAACACCTGCACCGGGCATGATGACAATATGCTTACCAACATCATTGTTCATTTTTTTTAATACATCCAATCCATCCATGACTTTGGAGGCGCCACCGCTGCTTAATATTCTCTCAAAACCTAGGTCTGTTATAACACAGGATGCTTTATACAAATCAATACTTCTATCGATAGCGCGGTGAAAAGTAGCAGGTCCGTTCCAAGCTTTGAGTAATAATTGATTCACTTTTATATCAATTTCACCTGTTGGTGTCAAACACCCAAAAACGATGCCGCTTACTTTAAGATGTCTGCAAACTTCAATATCCTGTAACATGATATCAATTTCTTCGTGGGTATAACAAAAATCACCCCCTCGTGGACGAATCATCACATAAAGAGGCAGGCCCAATGTCTGCACTTTTTTTATCATACCAGCAGAGGGTGTGCAGCCTCCATCTGCAAGGTTTTCGAATAATTCTATTCTATCGGCACCACCCTTCACTGCATTTATAGAGGATAATAATCCATTGCAGGCAATTTCAACTTTAATCATTTTTGTATGCTGAATTTTGATTTCACTTGTTGTAAACCGATTACTGGCCTAGTAACTCCATAATCAAATCCATTGTGCAAGGCATATCCTCCGTATTCACCCTTTTTATTTATGGCGATAAAACCCACCTGTATGTTTTTGGGATCTCTCGGTGTTTTTTCTTTAATACGCTCGACTGCCTTTTTACAAGCCTGCTCAGGACTATAGCCCTGACGCATAAATTCCACCACTAAAAAGCTGCCACACATACGAATCACCTCTTCGCCATGGCCGGTAGCTGTGGCGGCACCCACTTCATTGTCAACATATAAACCGGCACCTATAATTGGTGAATCTCCTACCCTTCCTCGCATTTTAAAAGCCATGCCGCTGGTTGTACAAGCCCCGCTCAAATTGCCTTGTGCATCCAATGCGATCATGCCTATCGTATCGTGGTTCAATTCTCCAGATTCCATTTCATCCTGCATCATGGGACCACCCTTTTTTTCAATATTCAAGATGGGTTTGTATTCACTTTTTTTCAACCATTCGGCATAAGCCTTTTTCGCATGTTCGCTCAACTCTGTTTTCTCCAATATTGCCCCTTGAGAGACTGCAAATTCCTGAGCACCCATCCCAACCAACATTACATGAGGAGTCTTTTCCATCACTTGTCTAGCAATGTGAATGGGACTTTTTATCCCTTCCAAGGCTGCCACAGCGCCTATTTCAAACTTATGGTTCATGATGCTGGCATCTAAAGTAACATGCCCTTCCCTATCTGGGTTGGCACCAAGCCCCACACAACAATTTTCCCAATCATTTTCACTCACCTGCACACCAACCTCTACGGCATCAAGCGCATGGCCGTTGGCCTCCAGTATTTTCCAAGCTGCTACATTGGCGGTCACCGACTGGTTATACCAGGTACTTAATACAATGGGGCCTTTTTGTTTTTTTCCAGAACTTGCCAAAACCCTTGTTTGCAGGCCAGCTGCAACAGTTCCCAATCCTAATAATTTTATTAATTCCCTGCGGTGCATATATTTTTATGAATGTTGATTGACAATTTGCTTTACCTATTTATCTTGCGGTCACAAATCTCGCGTATCTTTTTTTTAACAGTTGCTTATATTGTTCTTTAAATTCATCAGACAGGAAAGAATTATCTATCCATTTTACAGCTAAAGACAGGTTCTGCCCAAATCTTGAAAAAACACCATCTACCTGCTTTTTGTTTAATCCCATGTTCTGTCCCCAGTTAATAAAATGCTCCTTCTTTAATTTTATCTTTCTTCCTTCAAGTTTCAATGCAAGTTCTTCCTTATCTGTCGGATTTGCAATAGCAACATTTAGCAGGTCATAAGCAGGCGCTAATACCCATCTGTCTTCATCAAAATTGATCATTGAAAAATTCTTTAAATGCATGTCATTATTTCCTGTCAAAAAAGAAAAGACCGTCAATTCAAATAAACCCACCAGGTCTAGTAATGTATTATTTGAAAAGCTCTTTACGGATTTGCCAACCCTTTCCATTGTACTTATATATTTGTCGGATGCTTCGGTGATCTGGAACATATCTAGCATGTGGTTCTTATCGCCATTCTCTTTCCTGTCGATCCGCTTAGTTATATAAGCCAGCTCCCCTGATTTCAACCTTATCAGGCTTGAGGGCACTGCCCTGATCCCAAACGCTTCCGCCATCCGCATGGTGACACTTTCATTCTCCGGCATCTGTGGGTAATCTTTCGTAGGTGGTTTTAAAATAAAATTCCCATCCAAAGCACCTACCACATTGAACCTGCCGCCTCTTCCCTTTTCGACCGCTTGATTCACAAGGCTTAATGAGATTTTAGGTTGTACCCCAGGAACTGCCACACTTCTTTCAACAACAAGCTTCGCCAGTTCCGCCATCTTTTGCATCGTAAAATCCAGTTTTGGAGGTATCTCAGTGCCGAAAAAAACTTTACTGCAGGCAGAATGAAAATCTTCAGGATCTTCTTTTGTCAAAGGCTCATAACAATATAGGCACTTCATATTATTCATTGCCAATCGGTTTAATACTTACCGCTCCTATACAATCACTGCAACAGGCCATCAACAAACCCATGCGGTCGTTCCTATTGATTTTCCAGCTTTTGGATGCAATATCCAATAACCAGCCTTCAGGAATCAGTCCCTCGAAAAAAGGGAACAATCTTTTGTCTTTATATTCCTGTTTATTGACAGGCATAGAAAACGTAATGAATTGCCCGGGATGATCTTCAATATAACCGGCCTCATACCTAAAAATATATTCCCCATTATCCGTTTCTGTTAATACGCCAGCCTTGGTATCCTTATAAAAAACCATTGCGCTTCTCATAAATCATTTGCATTTTTTTCAAGCTCCCTGCTATCCACTGGCGCCAGTTAATGACCAAACATGCTCAGCACATGGTTCACTTTTTCATAATTCAGGTTAGACTTTCCCTGTTCAATTTTACGAATAACGGTGAGCG
>JBBQIF010000271.1:0-4569 GCA_038324665.1 Bacteroidia bacterium | reverse complement strand
ATCAGGTCAGTTACAAGCACTTTTAATTCTTCTACTTCATCGCGAGTAACATCGAACAATAATTCATCATGCACCTGTAAAATCATCCTCGATTTAAGTTCACGTTTTTTGATCTCAGCATGTATTTCTATCATGGCCAGTTTAATCATATCGGCAGCACTTCCTTGTATTGGTGCATTAATAGCTACTCGCTCTGCAAAACTACGCACTGTCGCATTGTTGGAAGTAATATCGCGCAGCCAACGCTTGCGCCCTTTAAGCGTTTCTACATAGCCATGTTCGCGCGCGAAAGTGATGGTATTATCCATGTACTTTTTAATATTTACAAACTCTGCATAATAATTGTCAATCAATGTTTTTGCCTCGGTTCTGCTGATGCCTAAATTTTCACTCAAGCCAAAAGCTTGTTGCCCATAAATAATACCAAAGTTAACACTCTTGGCATTGCGCCTTTGCTCACCGGTTACTTCACTTTCCGGAATGCCATAAACCTTGGCAGCCGTTGCTCTGTGAATATCCTTATTGTTTAAAAACGCATCCATCATATTGGGGTCCTCGCTAATGGAAGCAACGATCCTCAACTCAATTTGAGAATAATCTGCAGAGAGTATCAAATGATTCTCATCTCTTGGAATAAATGCCTTCCTTACCTCCTTACCCCTTTCAGTGCGGATAGGAATATTCTGCAGATTAGGATTCGTGCTGCTCAATCTGCCTGTGGCTGCTATGGCTTGATTAAAAGAAGTATGCACCCGTCCAGTTTTAGGATTAATAAGCAGCGGCAAAGCATCTACATAAGTGCTCTTTAATTTCTGCAATTGACGAAAATCCACAATTTCTTTTACAATATCAGATTTATGGGCCAGTTTCATCAACACATCTTCTCCAGTCTGGTACTGACCGGTCTTGGTTTTTTTGGCCTTATCATCCAGTTTTAATTTATCGAAAAGTACTTCCCCCAATTGTTTAGGCGATGCAATATTGAAATGAACACCGGCCATTTCATATATTTTGCGTTCTGTTTCCACAATTTCCTTTTGCAGTTCAATGGAATAATTGGCAAGAAAAGGTTTATCTATTCTTATGCCTTCGCGCTCCATGGCAGCAAGAACAGGAACAAGTGGTAACTCAATTTCATTTACAATATATTCTGCATTGTGCTTCACCATTTCCGGTGCCAATATTTGTTTTAATTGGAAAGTAACATCGGCATCCTCAGCCGCATATTCTTTTACCTTCATAGGATCCACCATGGCCATGCTCAATTGATTTTTCCCTTTTTTTCCAATCAGTGTTTCTATGGAAACTGGAGAATATTGCAAGTATTGTTCTGAAAGGGCATCCATGTTATGTCGCTTATCGGGTTCCAACACATAATGTGATAACATGGTATCGAAAAATGGGCCATTAAGCGTGATGTTATGGTTGCTTAACACCTGTAAATCATATTTTAAATTTTGCGCAATTTTCAAAGCCGGTCCATGAAATACAGGATTGAATTCTGCCAATATTTCGTCAGCACTTTGCGAATTTACCAATACATAATAGCCTTCAGCAGCTTTAAAAGAAACAGCCAGCCCAATAACTTTTGCATCAATGGCATCCAATCCGGTAGTTTCTGTATCAAAGCAAAATTCGGTTTGTTGAAGTATTAAATCTATCAGTTTCAACCGCTCTTCTTTGGTTTCAACTAGGTGATACTGATGTTCAGTATTTTCAATATTCCTATAAATTACATGCTCGCGCTGCTCCTCATTATTTTCAGAAACTTCATTGCCAAACAAATCAGTTTGAGCTTCAGGTTTCGTTTCTGTAGCGCCATTACCTGTTGCAGCTGTCTTGCCGAACACCCTTGTGGCAAGGGTCTTAAACTCAAGTTCTTTAAATAATGGTTCTAAAGCCTCAAAATCTGGCTCTTCCAATAAAAGTCCAACCTCATCCAATTCAACCGGTACATTAATATTAATGGTTGCCAACCTTTTTGACATCAATGCCTGCTCCGCATATTGAACAAATTTTTCTTTCATTACCCCTTTAAGGTTGGCAGCATTGGCAATAATATTTTCCATGGTGCCATATTCCTGAAGCAGTTTTTTCGCTGTTTTTTCTCCTACACCGGGTACACCGGGAATATTATCTACTGCATCGCCCCACAAACCGAGGATATCAATTACCTGATCTACCCTCTCAATTTCCCATTTTTTAAGCACTTCCGGCACACCTATCGTTTCTGTTCCATTGCCCAACCTGGCAGGTTTATGGATAAATATTTTATCGGTTACCAATTGCGCAAAATCCTTATCTGGGGTCATCATAAAGGTAGTAAAATCGCACTTTTCTGCTTTTTTGGCCAGTGTGCCTATAATGTCATCTGCCTCATAACCATCCATCGTAATTACCGGAATGCGGAAACCTTCTATCAACCTGAATATATAGGGAATGCTTTTACTCAAGTCTTCCGGCATTTCTTCCCGGTGGGCTTTGTAGGCTTCATATTCAATATGTCTTTCAGTTGGGGCAGCGGTATCAAATACCACCGCAATATGCGTTGGCTTTTGCTTTTGAATCACTTCCAACAGGGTATTAGTAAACCCGAACATAGCGGAAGTATTTAATCCATAACTTGTGATTCTTGGATAATCCTTAAAGGCAAAAAAAGCGCGGTAGATAAGCGCCATACCATCTAACAAAAATAATTTTTTCTCTGACATCGGGCAACGAAGGTAAATTATACCTATTCAAATCACAAAAATGTTTTACTGCAATAATTAATTTTAAAACGATCTTTAATTAACATTATTTGTGCAAAAAGTTTGCATAAATAAAAAATAAGCCTATTTTTGCAGTCCTTTTAAAAAAATACGTGCGAAATGTATTGCATCTAAGGTTTAAAAGAATATTTAAACATGAAACGTACCTTCCAACCATCACAGCGCAAAAGACGTAATAAACACGGCTTTAGAGAAAGAATGGCAACAGCCAATGGCAGAAAAGTATTGGCAGCCCGCAGGAAACGCGGTCGTAAAAGATTATCTGTGTCAGACGAAGGTCGCCACAAGCGTTAATCTGTCTACTCACCCTCCTCTTTAATTTATGGGTGAAAGTTTGCGTTATACCTTTTCAAAATCAGAGCGCTTGACGAATGTTAAGCTGATTGAGTCTGTTTTTACCTCTACGGAGATTTTCAAGGCTTTTCCTGTTATTTTTATCTACCGACTAATGGATTTACATGGTTCTTCCAATTTTCAAGTTCTATTCTCAGTTTCCAAGAAGAAATTTAAACATGCTGTAGATCGCAACAGGATTAAAAGACTCATGCGAGAGAGTTTCAGATTACAAAAACCTAATTTCATTTCAGCTCTAGGCGAACGAAAACTAATTGGCGCTTTCATTTATACCAATAAGGAAATTACTGATTATTCCAGAATATATAAAGCTATAGAAAAACTGATTAGTCAGTTAAATGGCAAGGAAATAACTCAAAAGGAGACCATTTTATGAGATTTCTGAAGAAAATTGGTGGTTTTGCCGGTATTTTTATTATTAAGCTTTATCAATGGTTTCTTGCTCCTTTTTTTCCTCCATCATGCAGATTCACCCCCACTTGTAGCCAATATGGAATAGAAGCCATGAAAAGATACGGACTTATTAAAGGAGCATGGCTCACGCTAAAACGCATTAGCCGTTGCCATCCAGGAGGAGGAAGTGGCTATGACCCTTTACTATAAAGGGGTATGTAAATATGTAGAGCCGCGATTAATCACGGCTCTGCATACAAAATTAACGCAGTTATCGTAAATTAATAACAGACTACTTCGTAAAGAATATAATATTAGTGCGCCACTTGGCAGTATCCTTTTCTGTCATAGGATCAGTGATATACTGCTCAATCACCATTTCCGGATTATCACCGAGGTTATTGGCCTTCATATAGCCGCTCATTGAAGCATAAGCAGGCATCATATTTTTGTAATCGCCATAATATTCAATTTGGTGCGCCTTTTTTGCATCAATTGTAACCCAGCTTACACCGTCTATTTTTGCCTTCTTATCCATCGGCATGGCCGCTGCCATATCTGCCATCATACCTTTTTCATCGTACATGTAATATATTCCGCTTGGCGGACCAGTAGGTTGTAATCCAGCCTTGCCGGCACCTGTCATTATTTGTCCAAAACTGTTTTGAAAATATTTCGGCATATCCGCAAATGCCACTTTTGACCGTATAGCAGCGTAAGTAGTTGCAGGGAAATCTATGTCTGCAATGGTGTAAACAGGCATTTTAGGTGTCTCTGCCATTCTGAAAGCACCACTTTCGGCCAAATCCTTTAACCCTTTTAGCCCAGCTTCAAAATCTTTACCTATCGCGCCATCCATTCCTCCCATTGGCAACATCATCAACCTCATCATAAAGCCTTGTTCCCCGCTCATAGACCAGGAAACTTTAAATCCACCTTCGGCCTTCTCCATTTTCATGCTTACATTTGAATGACTCTCCCAAGGCTTTAAAAAATGCAAGTCATAATCAGATTCTGCCATTGGTTGTACTTTTGAAATAGTCATTTCGCC
>JBBQIF010000270.1:0-4585 GCA_038324665.1 Bacteroidia bacterium | reverse complement strand
ATACAAGGCTATCCTCCTTTACCCCGGACATTTTTTTGGCGCAAAACCATTACCCTACCTGCTAATGGCATGCTTATCACCTGCAACGGCAGTCGGGAATTATCAGGATATTTTGATCGGCGCTTAAACTCAAAAGGCAATGAAATTGAGCGTCATGGAAACTTTATAAAAAATTCTTGCGTGGTAAATGATATGGTTTTCTCAGCTTTATACTTTTCTGAGGAAGCTATATATCGCGACCGTAATGTTATTCCAAATGAAAATACTTACCTCCAAAATACCTGTAATTCTATCTATGATAGTTTGATTAAAGGCCTGCTTTATTCTTATGAAAGGGATACAAGCAAATATCAAGTGATTAAACACACTTCAGAAGGAATTTCGCTGGACATGTCCGGATGTAAGCCGAGATATATTGCAATTCCGGATTCAATAAGCAACCTTAATCTTCACAAGGCTGTATTCTCCTGCCGCTATATTGGCCGCATACCCAAAGCCATCCGCAATAATCCATATATTGAAGAACTTTATATGGACAATACCAATATGGATTCATTACCTGCTGAAATTAGCAAGATGTGCAATTTACGCATATTGGACATCAGCAATAATAATCTAAAAGCCATTCCTGATCATATCAAGAACTTAACAAGACTGGAAATACTTGACATCACTGACAACAAACTTGCAAGATGGAAAATCAGGCGTGTTCAAAAACTTTTGCCAAACGTAAAAATATATGCAGATTAATACATGCAATTCTTCAAAAAAAATCACCGGTACAGTTTATTCATTTGATATGATAATTTTTATTAGTATGAATAGAACTATTTAACATTCCAAAAGATTCGACATTTTGTACATTGCTTCATAGCCTAAAAATTAAAAAGGCAATCAATTCTAATCAGACTTAGATTGGGTAAGTAAACAAGAAGAATTAATATCAGGCTTCTGCTCAAAACCTAAATAATTGATACGCATAATTCAGTTGAACAAATGTATGTGGGTTAAACAACTTAGTAGTTCGACTTACATCAATCAAGCCCTGGTAATAATTAATTCTCAAAACAGATCTGTGATTATAAAAACCTAAGCCCATATTCAATAAAAAATCAATCTTAGAAAAGTAATTGGTTTGAAAATCCTGTGGCAGTTGTTTTTGATTGTGGTAAATTAATTGACTATTTATACCCTGCTCAACAAAGTTCCTCTTCTTACCACTGATTGCTATCTGAGATCCGATGTTAAAACAAATATTTTTTCTTTTGTTAAATTTTGAAAATTCTAACCCTAAGATGAGGTTATTGGTATTTAAAACTTTGATAATTTCTTCATTTGAATTGCTGTCCTTTTTTAAGAATTCTATTTTACTTGGCAATTTTATATAACCAAGGTTAAAGGTAAGCATGGTTTTTTTATTGATATAATAATCGATTAATAATCCGCCCGAATAATTACTCAACAGTGAATAAGCATTCGTTTTACCGGGCACTGAAAAAGGCTTAAGTTGATTAAAAACGATACCAAAATAGGGTCTTATGCCCCACTTTTTCACTTTTTGCGGAATTGAATCCCAGGTGTTCGTTTTAACTTTATTTTTTGTAGAATCATGCACAGTTTCAGCTAAAGCTTCGTCATTCTCTACAATAACTTGAGCGCTCCTTTCTTGATTACCTTTTAAAATTGTCTCTGTTTCTGAAGTAATTTCAGGTACTGTTTTATTAGCTAATTCAGTTGCGTTATTAACCTGATTTTTTCTGTCATCCTTGGCAACATAAATATCAGAAGCCATAGCTTTCTTTGCTTCTAGAGTTTGTTTATTTAATAAGGTAGACTTTTCCTGAACGCCTTTTAATAATTGCCTTTTATAAATACGCGAACTGATTTCAGGAACCATATTCTCTGAAGTATAATGATGCTCTTGCTTTGTATCAGCCTCATGCTTATTTGTATTTATATCAATTAAATTTGGAGATTTCTCTTTTTGCACTATTACTTTATTAGGTTCATTTTGTTTGTCACGCTGGTGAGCCCGAGGAGGGTCGAACCATACATAGACTGAATGTTGACATTTGATTTACACATACTTACACAAATATATAGCGTTCATCGGAATTTCCACTTTTCCGAAGGCAACGTCCCTTATAAGGGACAAAAAAAACAAGTACATCCTTAATTGATTCTATCTACACAGATAATAATGTGGGTGCAATGCGGCTTCATTGAATTGCCAAGTCACTTCATGGCCTCTGTGCAGTGCCACCTTATTTCGTCAACCGCTCCGCATTCACTTCCCTTTCAATCACTTCACCATTCAGTAAATTATTCACTAACAAAGTGCTATAATAAGGTGCCAACGCTACTCCTTTTGAGCCTAATCCATTAAAGATAAACACATTTTCATGTGGTTTAATTTTACCGAGTATCGGTCGCCTGTCGCCACTGGATGGCCGCACACCTGCATAATGATCCACGATCTCAAAGTCGCCGCGAAAAAAATTATTGAGCTTTTTTAGAATTTCTTTTTTTCCTCCTTCTGTAGGCTTTTCGTCCAACTCATCCCAACTAAAGGTTGAACCAACTTTATATAGATTCTCTCCCAATGGCACCATGAAAACACCCTGTTGTGCAATAAAATCAATCGCCATTTCTGTCTTGATAATCAGTATTTCGCCCTTTGCAGGTTTTAACTGAATATTGCCATTAAAAGTATTATTAATAATATTGCAACCATCACAAAAAATAATATTTTTAGCTTTTATATTTTTATACGAAATTTCATTTTCGCTAATTTCCAACGCCGCATAATCAAATACTTCATTCCGCAATGCCTCTTGCTTGTTTAATTTTTCCTTGAATAAACCGATCAGTTTTTTGGCATCTACCCAACCGGAATGCTTAATTTTAAGGAACCCAAAAGGCGCTTTAAAAACGGACGGCATTTTGGCATCTTGTACCTCTATCCAATGACTTAAATGAGAATGATAAGCCAAGGCACCCCAGTCATTTAATTCTGTATTGGATTCAATAACGTAATGGATAGATTGTTCAAACAAAATCTTTTCACCTAAATACGCTTCCAATTCTTTGTAATAGGCAGCTATCATCGGATAAATTTTCTCAGCATTGTAAGCTATTTTATGATGCCTCGGCAATAAGGGGTTATAAATTCCCGCTGCAATATTCGATGCCGAATGCGGATTATGATCGTCTATCATGCAAATGGTTTTACCATTTTTTATCAAATTATAAGCCACATTACAACCTGCCATCCCCCCACCTATTATCAGATAATCTATTTTTCTTTCACTCATTTTTAGAAGGCAAATTTAGGTACTAATTGTCAGTTATTGATTATTGGTTATTGGTTAAAAGGGAAAACAATTAACGATAAAGTTAAGTTGCCATTCTATAAACGTTAGCGGCAGGCCTTTAAAGTTTTTAAATCCATTAACCACAAAAGGGTTCTTTTATTCTTAAATGCATTTATTTAAACCTATTATGCAAAACCTTTAGCTCACGGAGTTAAAGGAGTGCTGCACAGAGTTTCACGGAGTATAAACGAAACTCCGTTAAACTTCTATTAAATGCTGAGAAACTCCGTGGCCTGAAATACATTCTACTTCCCATTGATTGCGGAAAAAACAGCTACAGATTCACAGATTAGGAGCAGGTATAAAAAGCATATAAAATATAACTGGAGTAAAAGAGTTCTAAAATCTGTGTTTTTTTTTAAGCGCAGCGCCAATAATTAAAATCTGTGAATCTGTGGCATTTACTGTGGCTCATTGGCAATTTTTTAAATGCTGAGAAACCCCCTGGCCTGAAATACATTCTACTTCCCATTGATTGCGGAAAAAACAGCCACAGATTCACAGATTAGGAGCAGGTATAAAAAGCAAATAAAATATAACTGGAGTAAAAGGGTTCTAAAATCTGTGTTTTTTTTAAGCGCAGCGCCAATAATTAAAATTTGTGAATCTGTGGCATTTAATGTGCTTAGAAACTCCGTGGCCTGAAAAGCAATAGGTGATTTTACTCAAACACGACCCTTTTGAGCCAAAAAATGCACTGGAATCGTAGGTATTTAAGCCTTGTACAATAGCCTATTTTATTAAAAAACACTTCATAACTGACTAATATTAACCCATTTATACCTTTTTAGTGAAATTGCTCTATTAGTAGGTTTGCATGTTTAGTATTTAAATACTATTTTTGTTCAAACTATAAACTAAAATGAATTCAAGAAGGAGTTTCATTAAAAACCTTGCATTTGCGCTCCCCGCCATATCACTGGCAGAAATTATCCTTGCTTCTTCGTGCAGCAAGCCATCCAAATCTTCACATGTTAAACGTATTGGTATTATCGGTGCCGGCATATCAGGTTTACAAGCCGCCTACCTGCTAAAACTACAAGATAAATTTGACATAGAAATTCTGGAAGCAGGTGATTATATCGGTGGCCGCATCTTATCTGATAACGCCGGTCATTTTTCAACCAATAACAACATTGAATTTGGTGCAGAAGTAGCTTATGGTGCCGAAAATAATGTTTGGTATGATATGATCCGCAAATACCAACCTG
>JBBQIF010000269.1:0-4639 GCA_038324665.1 Bacteroidia bacterium | reverse complement strand
TTGTCTGAAGTTTGTAATAAATCGGTCACTAATTGGTCATAAATATGAAAGTTAACGTAATATGTAGATGAAGGTTGTTAATTTTGATTTAACCGTTAATTGTTGATAAGATGAAAAAAATACATTTACTATTCAAATTTAGTTGCCTTGCCTTACTCGTTTTCGGCTTGAGGCCCTCCTTGATGGCGCAGAAAGATACCATTCCGCCAACTATAGTGATTACAGATCCTGATACCAATTGTATCCAAATTGGGTCAATATGGGTAATGAGAGCTCCTATAATCACAGATAATCAATCTGATTCAAATAGTATTACAGTTAAATTTACCTGGGGCCAAAGCAATGGTGCTGTAAATTCATCGGTTAGGGCCACCTATATACTCACTATAGAAGCCACAGATTCCAATGGGAATAAAGCCACCCGGGTGGTGAACTACAAGGTAGATGATTGCATGCCACCTATAATTAATTTGAATACTTCGGATACTGTTTGTGTGGTGGTGCGTACCCCTTATAACAGTGTTCCGCCAACGGCTACGGACAATTTTTATCCTCCAAGCCAAGTTTCCCTTACGAAAATAGCCGGCATTGTTGATACTAATATTAAAGGCTTGTATGCAGAAGTTTTTGAAGCTATTGATGGTAGTGGCAATAAAACCACTAAGACAAGGTATGTATTGGTAGCGGATTATTGCGGTCCTATTGCAGCGTTGAATCTATTGCATTGGACGCCTGTAAATATCTACCCAAATCCAGCGCTTGATTACATCTCTATTGATTTGACTAATTTAAATACATCGGAGCCTTTAACTGTAAAATTAATAGCAATGGATGGAAAAGAAATTTTTGCTTCTGTTCTTGTACAACATCTGCAAATTAATGTTACTGATTTTTCCAATGGTGTTTATTCCATTGTTGTGACAGGAGGAAACAAGATTTTTAACAAAGTGATTGTTATACAACATTAGATTATTGGTTGAAAGTAAATGAAAACGTTCTTTAAGGGTGGGATTTTGCAAATCATTTTGTTCTAGTCAAACAAAAGGTTGCTCGGTAGTATGTATGCCTTCAATATTTGCAAGCACTATACCAAGTCAGCTACTCTCTTAGGTTTGTATAAGTCCCATCCTATTTTAAAGACACCACATTGCGGGTCTTCCCAATTTCCTTATTCAATTTTAATTCATAGAAGTTGCTCCAGTATTTACCAGTAACAAGCAGGGTATTGTTTGTTTTATTCCATGCTATGCCATTAAGTACATCGATATAGACAGACAGTTTTTTTTCTTTTTCTACAATAATGCCAAGATCAAGTTTGCCTACTACGTAACCAGTTTCCGGGTCGATGATATAGATGAGATTCGCTTGCCAGATATTGGCAAAAATATAACCTTCTATCCATTCTAATTCATTGATATAGGAGATGATGCCATTCTCATCTTGTACGGAAATGGTGCCAGTAACTCTTGTTGTGGCGCCACTTACATCCAACTTATAAATAATATTGGTGCCGTTACTAGCATAAAGTGTATTGTTATTCGAACAAAGCCCCCAGCCCTCATTGATGTATTCAAGATCGCGGATGAATTTTAAATTGCCTTTTGAATATATTTTAAGGTAATTGTTTTTCCAAAGCAATTGCACCAACTGCTCGTTAATTATTGAGATGCCTTCCCCAAATTCAGTTGCTTTATTTATAATAGAATCCTTGCTTTTATAGCCTTTAAAGAAAGGATGGTAAAAAATTATTTTTGAATTGTTTTCCAGTCCTGTTGATTCTACTAAGTTTCCTGCATTATCGAATAAAAGACCTTCAGTAAAGTAAGTGCTGTTATGTGGCCATTGGTTGGTAACAATATAATCAATATCCAGCAAGTTGAAATAATCCTTAGCTATGGTGTCTGTTGTATTGTTACGCGCAGAGTCAATTGAGTTTTTGAGTTGGAAAATGAATTTGAAACTATTTTTACCAAGGGTAATAGAATCCTTATTAATAGCAATCAATTCATCTGATTTTACTTCATACCGAATTTTGCGGTTGTTGAGTAGAACGCCAATAATTTTGAGGTCGGAAAGCCTGCCATTGAAGAATTGCAAATTAAGCTGGGAGTCAGATTTTGAAAAGGAGTAGTCGATATAGATATCCACTGCCGTATCTGGTGGAATTGTCCTGTTGTTAAAATTACTGCAATTGCTTAATAGCATGGATACTGCAATTGAGAATAGAACTAAGGCATAATGGTTTTTCATAAGGGCAAAAATATGTTAATCACTTCGCAAAAGTAATACCAATTTTTAGCTTTTCAATTTGAAATGTTTTCAGTATTTGGCGATTATCTCTATTTCAATTGGCTTTTTGACTTCTCTAAAATCACAATGCAAATAAGGTATTTATTTCAGCGATATGAAATCCGTTTTTTAGAATGGTTTTAGCTTGAGGACTATTTGGGTCGAGGGCAGGGTTGGTATGGTTGAAATGGATGAAATAGATTTTATCCTTTTCGGCTGCAGGAAGTTTCTTGAATTTCTCCATGCTCTCAATGATGAAGGGATGTGGAATGTCTTTCATATTTCTGTTGTTCAGTTCTTGCTCATCATAAAAGGTGCCATCAATAAAGGCATAGTCCACACCTGCAATAACTTCTGTTATTTTTGCATTCCATCTTTCCCATTTGTCAATATCGGGGATAAACAACACGCGTTTATTAGGGCCACTGATTATATATCCCACTGTTTCAGAATATTCATCGCGGTGCGGCACAATTAGAGGCGTAACATTGATGTTGGGGGTTAGCATAACAACTTCTGCATTTGCCAATACTTGCAATTTGATATTCTTTAAAGTAAGCAGTTGGCTCCAAGGGCCGTTCATTTCTAGGAACGATTTCATGCGGGGCATTGCATATACAAGTAGGCTGTCTGCATTCATTGCTTCCTTGCCCAAATACATCAAACCTGCATAATGACCTATGTGCGCATGTGTAAGGAAAATAGCGTCGGGGGTTTCTTTTATGTTGAAGGAAGAAAGGCTTTTCAGGTTTTTCATTTGTCGTGGCAGGTCGGGGGTAGCCTCAAACAGAAAGGTTTTTTTATTTTCAGGGTCAATGATGCCCAGGGAAACAATTTGTCGGTTGATATCTGGATTCATGAATAAATCCTTGCAGCAGTTTTTTGTACAGGCAATATGTGGCGAACCTGCATCCTGTATGGTGCCCAGAATGATCAATGAGGTTTTGGTAATAGGTGTTACCGTTGGGTCAGGCTGTTGGTTGCATGAAATGGCCAGCAGGATTAATATGGGAATGAATATTTTCAAATTTGATTGGTAGCGATACAATTATACAAAATATTATTGAATTTAAAATTTTGATGTTTGATAAGCCTGCGCACAGGATAGCAGCGGCAGGGGGGAAGGAAGATGCAGAGTGTTTTGCCCCGTGTTAGTGGCGATTGGCAATGAGCCCACTAAGCGGGTAGCAAATACTTGCAGATACCGACCCGCCTATAGCGGATAGCCTGAAAATGCGCCCAAATATAGGTTTCCTTCCAATTCCCAAAACAATTCTTTAACTTCGCCCGTTAGTTTAAAATAGCGTGGCAAAGCAAAGAAATATTATCATAAAAGGGGCGAGAGTTCATAATCTTAAAAATATAAATGTTGAAATTCCTTCGGGAAGTTTTACAGTGGTAACGGGGGTTTCCGGCAGTGGCAAAAGTAGTCTGGTGTTCGATACTTTATTTGCCGAAGGGCAAAGAAGGTATGTGGAGAGTTTGAGCAGTTATGCACGTCAGTTTTTAGGCAGGATGAACAAACCAGAGGTCGATTTTATAGAAGGACTGGCACCTGCAATTGCGATTGAGCAAAAGGTAAATACACGTAACCCAAGAAGCACAGTAAGTACCAGCACCGAAATTTACGATTACCTTAAATTGTTGTTTTCCCGGATAGGTAAAACGATATCGCCGGTAAGCGGAAAAGAGGTTAAAAGACATACGGTTGGCGATGTTGTAGAGACTGTAGCAGCAACAGAAAATGAAACACCTGTATTGGTTTTAAGCAAACTCAAATTCATTAAAGGCAAAGAAAAGGAAACGCTAGATAAATATATTCAGCAAGGTTTTGCAAGGGTGATGGTGGAGGATGAAATAAAGAAAATTAGTGAAGTAGATATTAAGGCCGATTTAAAAGGTAAAACTGTTTTCCTTGTCATAGATAGGCTGGTAACGGACAATTTGGATGAGGAATTATTAAGTCGTATTGCTGATTCTGTAGAGAGTGCTTTTTGGGAAGGCGAGGGCACCTGTTTTTTAAAAATAGGAGAGAAGCTGATAGATTTCTCCAACAAATTTGAACTCGACGGCATTACTTTTGAAATACCTACACAAGATTTTTTGAGTTTCAATAATCCTATAGGTGCATGCAAAACCTGCGAAGGTTACGGCCAAGTAATAGGGATTGATGAAGACCTTGTGATTCCTGATAAAAGTTTATCAGTATTTGAAGGCTGTGTGCAACCATGGAAGGGCGAAACGATGAGTGAGTGGCGCGAGGATTTTGTGAAGAAGGCCATCCACCTTGATTTTCCGGTACACCGTTCTTATTACGATTTAAATGAAGCGGAAAAGGACCTGCTTTGGC
>JBBQIF010000268.1:0-4689 GCA_038324665.1 Bacteroidia bacterium | reverse complement strand
TCTATAGGATTTTGCATATTTATAGTTATCTCCGTTTGGTTGGCATTGCTGTAATAGCAGTCTTTGATATTGGGCGGATCTATATTACTTGTTATAGCACTTTGGTACAGATCGCGCGAGACCAATGCTGCAATTTGTTTCCCCAATAATTCATACCCATTGGTAAAGCCGTAATGGCAGCCGTCATGATTATTCAAACCATTGCTGCTAATTACTTTACATTTTCCTAAACTAAATTCAAAATTTCGCTGATAATTTCTTAGTTGTATGCTTGGAAAACCGCAACCTTTTCCTCTTACCTGTACCACATATAATTTTTTAAATCCTTTGTAATCTCTGTTCCAGTCATTGTATATTTCTTTGAACAGACTATCGTGCACATTGGCATTGCTGCCATCGCTTTCACCCTGAAAATAGAGGATACCCCGGATATTATTCTCGAGACCTGCCTTTTGCACTCTGTAAAGCAAGCGTCCGTAAATGGTATTAAGATCAGTTGGGTTGCCTTTGGTGCTCGTATGCTGAGTGATATAAGTGCCTCCAACAGCACCGTTAATTAAACATATTGGCATCTCGAATGAATCGAGTAGTGTTTTTGCAAGCACAAGTGCCCATTCTCCAACCGTGCCTTTATTATAATAGTATTCGCCCTCCGCCTTATACCATGCTGTGTCGCCAATCATGTAACCGGAATAGGGATAACTATTGCCAAAGCTCTTAATGAATGTATCGCTGTATGCCGCCGAATAATTAGTATTCAAATTAATATAATTACCAGCCACCGCATTACTTTGCCCCTGAATTAAATAGGCATCGCCTACCATAATACCATCAATAATTTTAGTATAAGTGGCAGAACCACTCAACTTAAACTCTAGCGTGTAAATATATTTACCTGCTGACAGTTCAATAGTATTAGAGAACCCTGTCTGGTTCTGAGCATAGTTAAAAGTTGTGAGAGAGGTAGATTTTAAAACATGGTTTTGGTAAATATTTAACTCAAGTAGGGTGTAGGAAGGACTATTAATCTTACCATTTATTTTCAAGGAGGCTTTATTAGTATTAATATTTCGAGCAATGAATGCATTGTCCTTAGGCGGATTATATAATTGCAGTTGTGCTTTTAAAAACCAAACTTGAGATATGATAATCAATAGAAGGAATATGCGGTAATAAACGCGTTGCATTAGGCGAAGATAGTTGAAAAGGAGTGTTTAGGCAAGGTTTATAGGAAAGGAAGTTTCGGTGAAGGTGTGATTTATTATTATAGAGTGGCTTTGGTTATCGCCTCGGTTATGTTACCAGATGCTGAATCAATGTTCGGAGCAACATTGTTCAGCATGACCAGCGCTGTTTTGATAATCCGTTCCCCAACCCGCCGCGGCGGGTTGAATATTAATAACCCCGGATGCAACCCGGGGTTATTAATGGTATAGTACGATTAGTGTTTGCCGATTTATCTGCTCCGCCTCAGGCGGAAAATAAAATGACAAACACTGTGAGTGTAGGGGAATTTAAATATGGGATGGGCGTTATTTCCTAGCGAAACTGTATGACGGAGCCATATTCTATGAAGGTGGGTGGTATGTCCACCAGATGCTGAATAAATATTTGTTAGGAGCAACAAATATTTATTCAGCATGGCGGTGGCCTTGATGACAGTCATGGAGAGCTCTTTTAGAATACCATTAAAACTAAACTATTACCAAAGCCACCGTCATGCTGAACTTTTTTCATGGAGCGCAGCGGAATAAAAACCGGCGCAACTTTGAGAGACTGTTTATTCAGCATCTTGTAAAATATCCACTACTATTTTCAAAGCCACAATCATAGATTCACTTGACATTTACCCCCCCAAACCCTATCTTTGCAGCGCAATTATCAAGAAAAGACGGAGGGAATTGGTCCTGCGATGTCTTGGCAACCCAATCATCTGCTTATGCGGAAGGTTAAAGGTGCTACTTCCTACCCTGATAGATGCCGATAGCCATCGGCATTTACAATTGTAATTCATAAAATTGCTATTGGCATTTTATGAAAACAATTGGTACAAGGGAAAGATAATGAAGGCTCAATAGCTTGTTCGGCTTGTATTGTGTAATTGCACACAGATAAAATAATGAGCAAAAGTATTCATCCTTACCTGCGCCTTAGTGGCCTTGAACCCCTTACCCAAACCCCGGAATCTAATTTTATAAATATTGGGGAAAGAACCAATATTACAGGCAGTAGAAAGTTTGCCAAACTGATATTGAACGACCAATATGATGAAGCAGTAAGCGTGGCAAGGCAGCAGGTGGAAAGCGGTGCCCAAATTATTGATATCAACATGGACGAGGGGATGCTGGACGGCAAGGAAGCCATGGTGAAGTTCCTGAATCTGATAGCAGCAGAACCCGATATATCGAGGGTGCCTGTGATGATAGACTCATCGAAATGGGAGATTATAGAAGCAGGCTTGCAATGTGTGCAGGGCAAGGGCATTGTTAATTCCATTAGTTTAAAAGGTGGTGAAGAAGAGTTTATTAAATACGCTAAGTTATTAAAGCGTTATGGTGCTGCTACGGTGGTAATGGCTTTTGATGAGCAGGGACAGGCAGATTCGTATGAAAGAAGGATAGAAATCTGTAAACGGTGCTATGATATATTAGTCAATAAGGTTGACTTTCCTCCTCAGGATATTATTTTTGATCCTAATATTTTAACGGTGGCTACGGGTATAGAGGAACACAATAACTATGCAGTAGATTATATAAAAGCGACTAAATGGATAAAAGAAAATCTGCCACATGCGAAGGTGAGTGGCGGGGTGAGCAATATTTCGTTCTCTTTCAGGGGCAATGATGCGGTGAGGGAAGCCATGCACTCTGTGTTCCTTTATCATGCGATAAGAGCAGGTATGGACATGGGCATTGTGAACGCCGGTATGCTACAAGTGTATGATGATATTCCGAAAGAATTGTTGGAAAGGATAGAGGATGTATTGCTGAACCGCCGGCCGGATTCAACAGAAAGATTAGTAGAATATGCCGAAACTGTAAAAGCAAAAGGCAAGGTGATAGAAGTGGATTTTACCTGGCGCAAAACTACGGTGGAGGAGCGTTTAAAACACGCTTTAATTCACGGCATAACAGATTTTATAGATGAAGATACGGAAGAGGCAAGGTTGCAGGTGGATCGTCCTTTGCATGTGATAGAAGGCCCACTGATGGCTGGTATGAGTGTAGTTGGCGACTTGTTTGGTGCAGGTAAAATGTTTCTGCCTCAGGTAGTTAAAAGTGCGCGCGTGATGAAGAAAGCCGTAGCTTACCTTGAACCTTTTTTGCAGGCGGAGAAAACAGCCAATAGGGCAGTTGCCGAAGCCGACTCAAAGAAAAACAATACCGCCATGGCTGCTGAAAAAGGACATGGCAAAATATTATTGGCCACTGTTAAAGGCGATGTACACGACATAGGAAAGAATATTGTCGGTGTTGTATTAGCGTGTAATAATTACGAAATTGTAGATATGGGGGTAATGGTTTCTTGTGAAAAAATACTGGACAAGGCCCGCGAAATTAATGCCGATGTAATAGGTTTAAGCGGTTTGATAACACCTAGTCTGGATGAGATGGTATATGTTGCAGAACAAATGGAAAAGCAGGGCTTTAAAGTGCCCTTATTGATAGGGGGAGCTACCACAAGCAGGATACACGCTGCGGTGAAAGTGGCTCCAAAATACAGTGGTGCAGTAGTGCATGTTATTGATGCTTCAAAATCGGTGCCTGCTGTTTCTAGTTTGTTAAGTGAAGACCAGTCAAGCAACTATGCTGAAAATATAAAGAAGGAATATATCCGTCTGGCCGAAGATCATGCCAAGCGCCAATCATCAAAGGATATTGCAAGTTTTGAGGAAGCGGTGAACAACAGTCTAAAATTGACTTTTGATGAGACTACGATTGTTGAACCGAAGCAGTTGGGTATTCATTATATCAAAGGTTATGATTTAAATGAATTGCGCAGCACCATCGATTGGACGCCTTTTTTCCAGACTTGGGAACTGGCAGGTAAATATCCTAAAATATTAACGGATGCAGTAGTAGGTGTTGAAGCCACTAAATTATTTAAAGATGCAAACGACTTATTAGATAAAGTAATTGCAGGAAAATGGCTCACTGCCAATGCGGCTTATGGTATTTTACCAGCCAATAGAACAGGCGAGGATATTGAGGTTTATAATACAGATGGCACAGTGAAGGAAACTTTCCATTTCCTTAGGCAACAAAGGAAAATGAGCAATGGGGTAGCCAATGTTTCGTTGGCTGATTTTATTGCACCGAAGGAAAGCAATGTGAAGGATCACATGGGCTTTTTTACCGTTACATCGGGCCTTGGCATTGACGAACACGTTAAGAACTTTGAGGATGGCAACGATGATTATAACAGCATTATGTTAAAGGCATTGGCCGATAGGTTGGCCGAAGCTTTTGCTGAAAAATTACATCATTTGGTAAGAACAGAATTCTGGGGTTATTCTAAAAATGAATCCTTGAGCAATGAGGATTTAATTCTTGAAAAATACCAGGGCATAAGACCTGCTCCGGGTTATCCTGCCTGTCCGGATCATACGGAAAAGGGATTGTTATTTAATTTGCTTGACAATGAAAAGCAGATAGGGGTAAGCATTACAGAGAATTATGCCATGTGGCC
>JBBQIF010000267.1:0-4718 GCA_038324665.1 Bacteroidia bacterium | reverse complement strand
GGTTGGTGTTTCTTAATAATGCCCCTGGCAATAATCCACTTTCACACAAAATCTGAAATCCATTGCATATCCCCATTACATAACCACCTTCGTTGGCATGTTTGATGATACTTTGCATCACCGGACTTAATTTGGCAATGGCACCACTTCTTAAATAATCCCCATAACTGAACCCGCCAGGTAAAAAAACAAAATCCACTCCTTTCAGGTCAGTATCTTTATGCCATAATTCTTCAACCTGACCATTCGAAACAGTACTTATTGTTTCTATTAAATCCCTGTCACAATTGCTTCCGGGAAATATAACTACACCAAATTTCATTGGTGCAAAAGTAAGATTTATTTTTTGATTTTAATATATGATTATGTTCCCTTCAATTTGACTAGTAAGTGCCATTCGACACTCTATCTAAGTACCCTTCGACTCCGCTAACTAAGTACCCTTCGACTCCACTAACTAAGTACCCTTCGACTCCGCTCAGGGTACTTAGATACAGTATACTATTATAATTAGGGTAGCTCCCAAAACGGAGACGAATAAAGTTGAACTAGTAATCCACAGCTACAAGGTATAAGCCGCTTGCCGGTACCGAGGTGCCCGCCATACGCCGGTCTTTGCTTTCTACAATTTCCTGAAATTTTGCAAGGTCAATTTTACCTTCGCCTACTTGCGTAAGTGTACCTACCATGGCCCTTACCATGCTGCGCAAAAAACGGTTAGCCGTTACCTCAAAAATCAACAGGTCGTTCCTGTAATACCACCGTGCCGACATTAGGTTACAGACATAATGTTGCACCTCGGCATTCACCCTGCTGAAGCAACTGAAATCCTTTTTTCCAATAATCACTTCACAGGCACTGTTCATGGCATTAATATCTAAAGGCACATACCAACGTGTGGCAAAATTTTGGCAAAATGGATTTTTTACAAAAGTGATGCAATACTCATAAGTGCGGGCAATGGCGCTAAAGCGTACATTGAAATCTGGCGCAACTAAGGTTACAGCATGCACTGCTATATCAAAAGGCAAGATGCCATTTAGGCTTTTAAGAAAAGTTTCGGGCAGGTCGTAGTCGCTGTCAAATTGTGCAAAATACTGTCTTGCATGCACACCTGCATCCGTTCGTCCACAACCCTGGGTTTCTATGGATTGCCTTAGCAAAACACTTAAAGCATTGTTCACAACTCCTTGTATAGTTGTGCCGTTTGGCTGCACTTGCCATCCTTGATAATTGGTGCCGTTGTATGATAATTCAAGGAGGAAACGCATGATTTTCTATTTAATTTTTTTTAATTAACAAGCTCTGAATAGGTCATCCATTTCATTGTTTTTTCATCAATAGAAAGGTTCACTTTTTCTAGTTCTGCCGCCCATTCTGTTAATTCTGTATGACTGGTACTACCGGCATTCAATTTACTTTCAACTTCTGCTTTTTGCTTTTCAAGTGCCGCTATCTCTTTCTCCAGATTGGAGAACTCAGTTTGCTCTTTAAAACTCAATTTCTTTTTTTTAGCAGCGTTAATATCACTATCAATTACAGTACCCGAAGACGCATTTGTTGTTTTAGCAATTGGTTCAATCACAGGTTGCTTTGCCTTTTGTTCTACAAATTCTTTATAATCGGTATAATTTCCATAAAAATCCCTGATGCTTCCTTCGCCTTCAAATACAAATAAATGGTCCACTAGGTGATCCATAAAATAACGATCGTGAGAAACGAGCAAAAGACAACCATTGAATTCCGTTAAAAAATCTTCCAGTACATTTAAAGTATCAATATCTAAATCATTGGTCGGCTCATCTAAAATTAAAAAGTTAGGTTGACTCACTAGCACCTTTAATAATTGTAAACGCCTTCTTTCGCCACCACTTAATTTCTGCACAGGCGTATATTGTACCGCAGGTGGAAATAAAAACATATCCAACAATTTAGACACAGAAACTTGCTCGCCAGTTCCCAGTGTAACGTATTCTGCAATCTGTTTTACCTCATCAATAATCCTGTTATCATTATTCAGGTTATTGGTATGTTGGGTATAGTAACCAATTTTCAAAGTTGGACCCAGTGTAATGGTGCCTTCTGTAGGCAATATGGATTGTGTTAAAACATCTAACAAGGTTGACTTGCCAATGCCATTCTTACCTACTACCCCTATCCTGTCTTTCTTTTTAAATATATAGGTGAAATCTTTAATCAAAACCATTTCACCAAATTGCACTGATATATTATCTGCTTCTATAATTTTATTGCCTAAACGAGCTGTTTGGACAGAAATTTCCAATTCATTTTTATCCAGGTTTTGAGTGGCCTTTTCTTTTAGTTCATAAAAAGCTTCAATCCTACTCTTCGATTTTGTTCCTCTTGCCTTTGGCATTCTGCGCATCCATTCCAGTTCCTTCGCCATCAGGTTGCGCGCTTTGCTTACTTCAGCATGTTGTATAGTTTCCCTTTGCGCTTTTTTCTCTAAAAAATAGGCATAGTTTCCGTGATGCGTATATAATATGCCCCTTTCAAGTTCCAATATTTGAGTGGCCACATTGTCTAAAAAATAACGATCGTGGGTTACCATAATCAAGGAGGTATTATGTGCCGTTAGTAAATTTTCTAACCACTCAATAGCTTCTAAATCCAAGTGATTGGTTGGCTCATCCATGATCAGCAAATCAGGTTGTTTTAAAAGCAACTGGGCTAAAGCAACCCTTTTTCTTTGCCCTCCACTTAATGTTTTATTCTGCACCTCCAAGTTGTAGATACCAAGCTTACTCAATATTTGTTGCGCCTTCTTATCGAAGTCCCAGGCATCCTTATCTTCCATCTGTTCCAGAATGGTCTGCATCTTATCCGCCGAAAAATTTTCGTCGATAATGGCTGCTTCATACGACCTTACCAATTTCATTACTGGGTTATCATCCGAAAAGATTGTTTGTCTAATTGTGAGGTCGGGGTTTAGCTCTGGTTCTTGCGGCAAGTACCCGAAGGTGCTGCCTGTAGCGAACACCTTTTCGCCACTGTCCGCACTCATGAGGTCGGCAAGAATTTTAAGCAACGTAGATTTTCCTGTACCATTGCTACCCACTAGAGCCAGCTTATCGCCTTTGCTGATACCGAAACTTATACTTTTAAACAACCACCGCTCAGTGAAAGCCTTGGATAACTGGTCAACCGAAAGAATATTCATAAATCGCTGCAAAAATAGCGAATTCCATTGGTTTTTGGGCAATAAATAGCCCCTCTCCTTTTATAAAACATATCCCAGAAGCACCTCCAAAATTATTTATATAACCCATTATTGTAACAAAAACCCTTAATTTCGTTTTATAATAATAGTGCTATTATGAAAAAATTATTGCTTTTACTAATGGCCTTTTGTTTTATACAATTGGGTTTTGCACAAAAAACAGAGAATATCCCAACAGAGGCCGAATGGAGAAACTACCTCCATTCAAGGTTATCCGGAATCCAAACCAAGTTATATAATCTTGCACTGCAGGGAAAGGTGAATGCATATACCAACGATTCATTCAAAACTGTTTATAGTTTAGAACATTTAAAATACAGGGGTTCTAATAAATATCAAAAATATATCAATGGCATTGATGATAATGCGGATAGCACTTATAGACCATTTTCTCCAAATAAAATACAGACAATATGGTTCAAGCAAAAAACTAATACTGCGGCATTCGACATTCATCAGCAAAGAGAGTTGACAGGCATTGCACTTATCTATCAGCCATCTTACAGATTGGGTCTGCTGAGCATGCCACATCCTCTCTTGAACATCCGTATTAATGACTTGAAAACATTCCTGACGATAGATGAATTTTCTTTTATCTCATTACTTTATTATTACAGTTTACAATGCAATACTTTGAACATGGTCAATATTATGGCAGACGAAGACCCTTTTTATTTCTATAATACATATCCCAGTTCATCCTATGTTATTGACTCTATTTTCATTGATAAAATAGTTTATATGCAGCTTAATTCAGGAGGTTTTATTAATGACCAACTTTACAATAACCCTCTTGAAAAAATTATTCTTGACCATCAAACCGAAGAACTCATTTCAAATTCAGAATTTAACAGAAAGTATTACGGAAGTCGTAAAACGAGAATAGTGACAGGGATAGTTAATAATCAGCAAGTTTTAAAAGACACGATTATTCAGGAGCCTTATCCGATGTATTTTATCAGCTCTATTGAAATGAAGGGAGCAAATGCAATGGGGTTTAACTTTGATATTGTGCCGGAAAATAAAGTTTCTTTGAAATTTTCCATTTCCCTTCAAGCTTTAAAAGACAAGAAAATAGCACCGACCTATGTGTGGTTTTATGAAGATTATTTTAGGTGGAAATTGTAAATTATTTAACCTACCCTTCGACTGCGCTCAGGGTACTTGAATTGTTTAATCCTTGGTTACGTTTAGGGCACTAAGATTAACCCATAAAAAAGCCCTGACTTTAATCGTCAGGGTCTTAAAAATATTTGAAACCGATACGAAAGTCTTCTCCTATGGAGAGAGAATACAAAAGATGCTAATGCCTCTCTCCCCTCGGCACAAACGCCCTTGGCGTATGACCGGTATAAATCTGTCTTGGACGACCAATTGGTTGGTTTTCCTGAGTCATCTCCTGCCACTGTGAAATCCAGCCTGGCAAGCGACCCAAAGCAATCATGACTGTAAACATCTCTGTTGGGAAACCCATGGC
>JBBQIF010000266.1:0-4724 GCA_038324665.1 Bacteroidia bacterium | reverse complement strand
ATAGCTTATAACGATAGCACATTGATAGTAGGAGAGTATGCCTTATTCCAAATCCATCCTGTAATAGATTTTGTGCAATTTAAAAGGAATCTGCAATTGGAAGATGAGTTTAGAAGCAAAGAATTGGAAACACTTAAATGGTTCAGCCAAGGTCAGTATATCCTAGAGAAAGCAGACAGCAATACCCTAAATATGTACATTGTTAAATGGGGCCGCAGTGATATGGAAAAAACATCTCCTAAAGAAGCCTTTATCTTTTATTATGAACTAAAGCGCGACAGCCATGGCGATTATAAAGTTCGAGCCGTTCGCCCTGATTTTGGTAAACTGAATTTTAAGGAAGCACTGTGGAAATTGTGGAATAGGATAGTGGATTATTAGTGAGACTCAATTTTCGCCTAAGCGAAAATGGTCATTCTAAATATTTTTTGAAATTGGGTAAGTTGAATTATTAAAAATGCTATATTTAGATAATTTACCTTTTCTCAAATCTCTGCTTCTTCTTCACAAAATACATCACCACACAAGCTATAAAAATAAGGCTGAGAAAATAGACATAAGGGTTGGCAAATCCGCCCTTTTGGAATTGTGCCATTACTTCTATGGCAGAGATAGCAGCTCCAAGCAGGTATAAAATAATAATAATCTGGGAACTTATGAGGCTTTTTTTCTCCATGGGGAAGGGGCTGGTGATTAGGGGTTAGGAATTAGGGTAGGGGTGCAAATTTAAGGGAAAGAATTCAGTTGGCAAGAGAGAGTTGGCAAAAGGAAAATTGGCAATTGGCAAAGATTCGTTTAAAATTTAGTATTTTCATAATAATTTAAATTGGTAGAACAATCTCCTCAACTAACAACAGTACTTTGCCAATTGCTTATTGCCTATTGCCAATTTTCCCTTTAATTGAAAACAAAATCTCCTCAACTAACAACAGCACTTTGCCAATTGCATATTGCCAATTTTCCCTACTCCCTCTCCGTACTATCCTGCTTTACCGAAATGATGCCTCTTGGTTTCAATATCACCCATTTAGTAAAATCCTGCTCGGCTTCCATCCCTTCTCCCGTCAAGATTTCTGTGGCGGTAGTAATTCTTACAAATTTATCGGTGTAGATTTTACCAGTGTTTTGGTTCCAGGTCAATTTTTCAGTATTTAATTTTTCGCCTTTAATGTTAGTAACCACTACATTCTGCCAAACTTCTGTGATTTTTTTCGATTGGTAAGAGATGCCCCTTTCTGCAGTTAATGTACTTTCCTGCTCACCCAGTGAATTAAAGAAATCACCTTTTACACCTTTTGGCATTTTAACAATGTCCTGCCCATCTTTTTTATAACCTATTAACGAAGGCGCAAAAATGGAAGCTTTAAGATGACCGGAGTCGGTATAATTAATAGTTACATTGGTGCCTTCCTGGGTAAACAATAAGGTATCCGCTATCATTGATTTGGCAACATTCTGCTTGGCTTTATCAGTGCTGCAACCGTATATTGATAAGATAATCAGGAGAACTGACAGGCTTCTCATTTCGTTAATGACAGTGATGAATTTTACCCTCTTTTGTAATGGTATCAGGACAACATGATTTAGAGTCCCTTGCAAAGTAAGGACGCTTTTCGGCAATTTTCATTACTGCTGTATCCATATCCTTTTTAGATTCAGACTGGGATGGACAACCTGCTGTAGCTAAGAAAGTGAAATTGCATACCAATGCGATCAATAAGATGACGATTTTATGCTTATCGTTTATTTTCATTTAATTAATTTGCCTTTTAGTAAACCATATATCACCTAATGTTACCCCAATGGTTAATTTCAATAGGTGCTCTTCAACCATGCCATTTTTTGTGGTGCCCCTGTGTACATATTCTGTTGTTAGGTTAATCATTGATTTTAATACTAGTCTGGTGTAAGGGTCTCTCCTTAATTTGGGGATACCTATTCCAAAACTAATGCCATACTCCTTTAACGGAGAAATGACGCCCATATTGTCCTTAAAATTATATCCGGTGTTATGACTTCTGAATCCAAAACGGTATTCAATATTTGCTTTGTACCTGTCCCCGGTTTTTTTGTCCATATTTACAAGATCAATATCTGGCTTATAGGCTAATCCTAATGAAAGTTGGGAGCTATTTGTAAAGATATCATTGAACAGTGGTTTTTTTTGTGTGGCCCATAATCTGCTTGAATAATCCATCGCAAATAACCATCGATTATTATAGGTTACGGAAAATCCTGCAGAATATTCTGTGGGGAGGTAAGTTTTTCCACTGGTACTTATTTCATTGATCACCGTATCAATTGAACCAAAAGAATAATAGTTGCTTTTATTTAAAGCCAAACGACTCAGGTTATAACTCATGCGCGAATTATTGGTAAGGGTACCGCCAAATATAAACTTAATCGGGATTTTTTTGATAACTAGTGCCCTAGTTATGTGTACTTTCTTTTTCCCGTTAGCATCAGTGATAGTATCTCTTTTGGTTATAACAGAATCCCTTCTCAACATCGTATCATGGTGTTGCGATTGCAGGCCAAAATCAAATTTAAACCCATTTAAATGATAGAGTGTTTCATCATATAAAGCCCTGCTTACGCCAGAATCCTGTACGAAGAAAACCTGATTATTTCTTATCTGCCCAAAGATGTAGGAAGCATTGAGGCCAATTGAAACATTCTTATTGATATTGAAGGCATTCATGATAAAAAAACGGGACAATCCACCTGATTTGGCATAAAAATTAATTAACTGCCCATAAGTGGTATCCACTGTTTTAAAATAGGAAGAGCCTATGTTGGAGTAGGGTGTTAACCCCATGGCAGAGGCCCATTTGGTTTTATAAGTTTTTATAAGCGCGTTTTTTGTTTTGGCTGTGTTTTTATTTTTTGAAGTATCCTTCATAAATACCTCTTTCTTCCATACTGGAAATCCTAATACCACATAACTGAAATTGCCGTTGTAATAGGTCCTGTTGGCATTGGCAGTTGAAGATTTACCAGCCTCTGCATGAAAACCAAAATCAAAAACCACTTGCGTAAGTCCACCTAGTGAGGCAGCATTAGATAACGATACAAATCGAGTGCTGCGTATGCCATTGGAAACACCGCCCAATGCCCTGTTATATGCGGTATTGAATAATTCTAGTTCGCCAATACCTCTTACCGAATACGGAGAATGTGTGTTGCTTTGGGTAAAGGCAGCAATAGCCGGACTCAAAAGGGTAAAAAGGAAAAGAGATTTTATAATTTTAATCATTGAATACTAACAATTGGTATAATCCGAACAATACCAGATTTTGGTTTGCAAATATCTTATATTTTAACTGCTTATCAAAATAATGTGCATCGCCGCCGCATAGCACCACATTTGCATCTGGGAATTGAGCTAAGGTTGAAGCAATATAACCTTCAATTTCATTTTTCATTCCTACTATTGCGCCATTGGCAAGTGCGGACATTGTATCGTTGCCCATTGGTAGATTAATATTACCTAATGATGCCAAGGGGAGTTTGCCAGTATAAAATTCCATTGCCTTGAGGCGCATCTGCAGTCCGGGTGAAATATTACCGCCAAAATATTCGTTCGAAGGTGAAAGTAAGTCAATAGTCATGCAGGTGCCAATATCAAACACAAGAGATGCCTTGCCGGGGTATAATACTGCAACAGCGGCCATTGCGGCTAATCGATCTGCACCAAGGGTTTCCGGTGTCCTGTATCTATTTCTAAAAGGTAATTTTAAATCAGGTGTTACATAAATGATGTTAATAGGAAAATCCACTTCCAAATTATTGCCTCTAACATCGGAAATTATGGTCTCTTCGGCTCCCTTTGTCACTAACCATTCAAGGGCGTTAGGTAAATCATCGAAGATTGCTGTCTCCAGTAATGTACCGTTTGAATCAAAAAGACCGGTTTTATGCCTTGAATTGCCAATATCTATTGCGCCTCTTATCACTATTTAATTACTTGTTTAATTTCACCATGCAGGTATATGTCATCCACTTTGTTTTTCCTCAGAATTAAGCGGCCATCATCATCACAGCCAATAATTTTGGCTTTTAATACTTTGTCTTCATAAATAAACTCACTTTCCTGTCCAAACCCCAGCAAATTCAAAGCATAATCTACATTGATGAATTCCGTATCACTGTTTATCAGTTTTAAATAATACCAATCGATGGTTTCTAGCAATTTTTCCAAAATCAATGACTTATCTAGCACTTCATTTAATTGTTCACACATGGAGGTAGCATTTATTGTGTCATTTTCTTCGAATGATTGATTAATATTTACGCCTATCCCAACAATGCTGCCATTTAATTGGTGTCCACTATAGGAATTCTCCACCAAAATTCCTGCTATTTTTTTACTGTTAACCATGATATCATTTGGCCATTTAATCTTTACATCCTCATGCTTTAGTTTTTCCGAAATGAAATTATAAACAGCCAGTGTAATTGATTTATTTAGTAGGAACGGACTTGTCGATATATTTGTTACAGGTTTCAGGACTATTGAAAACATTAAATTTTCAAATGGCTGGCTAATCCACTCTTTTTGCATCTGTCCGCGGCCTTTGGTCTGCTGATCCGTATAAATAACCGTACCGTTTTCAGCCATATTATTTTTAAATAATTCCATGGCCAAGTTGTTGGTGGAATCCAATCTTGCAAAATAAACAAGGTTTTGTCCAATTATTTGGGTATTTGGTTTTACTTTTGCA
>JBBQIF010000265.1:0-4725 GCA_038324665.1 Bacteroidia bacterium | reverse complement strand
GCGTTTAGGCGATTTAATTGCCATTGGTCTCGATTATGTTAGTTTGAATAGAGAAACATCAACGCTTTCAGGTGGTGAATCCCAACGTGTGAAAATGGTTAAGCATCTTACAAGCAGCCTAACTGATGCTATATATATTTTTGATGAGCCAAGTATTGGTTTGCACCCAAGAGATACCCAGCGTTTGATAGAAGTATTAAAAACATTGCAAGCCATTGGCAATACGGTAATTGTTGTGGAACATGAAGATGAAATGATGAAGGCTGCGGATCAGTTAATAGATATTGGGCCCGGTGCTGGTACAGGTGGTGGGCACTTAGTATTCACCGGTACTTATGATGAGATATTGAAGGATGAAAAAAGCATTACAGGAAGATACCTAAGTCATAAGGATTCAATAGCCATTCCCACCCAAAGACGCAAATGGAAAAACAGTATAGATATTACAGGTGCTAGAGAGCATAATTTAAAGAACATTGAAGTAAAATTTCCTTTGCAGGTGATGACCTGTATAACGGGTGTAAGCGGCAGCGGCAAAACAACTTTGGTGAAGAATATATTTCACCCTGCATTACAAAAAGCGATTGGCAGTTACAGTGGCACCAAAACAGGGAAGCATGAAAAAATAAATGGCGATCTGCACTTGGTAAAACAAGTGGAAATGGTGGACCAGAATCCCATTGGAAAGTCGAGCAGAAGTAATCCTATTACTTACCTGAAAGCGTATGATAGTATTAGGGACTTATATTCTGAATTACCGGGTTCAAAAATAAAGAAATTAAAACCTTCGCATTTCTCATTTAATGTGGATGGGGGCAGGTGCGAGCATTGTAAGGGAGAAGGAGAGGTGACGATAGAAATGCAGTTTATGGCCGACCTTATTTTGCCATGCGAATTTTGCAAAGGCAAGCGTTTTAAAGATGAGATTTTAGAGATTACCTATAAAGATAAAAGCATAGCGGATATTCTGGATTTAACAGTTGATGAAGCGATGGATTTTTTCGCTGATACCCCCACGATTGCAAATAAGATAGAGCCTTTGCAAAAAGTTGGATTGGGTTATGTAGCCTTGGGGCAAAGCAGCAATACCTTAAGCGGTGGTGAGGCGCAGCGTATCAAGCTGGCAACCTTTTTAGGCAAAGGCAACAGCAAAGAAACGCATACCGTTTTTATATTTGATGAACCTACCACAGGTTTGCATTTCCAAGACATTAAAAAGCTGTTGTTTTGTTTTAATGCATTGATAGAAAAAGGACACACCGTAATTATTATTGAGCACAATATGGATGTTATTAAATGTGCAGATTGGGTGATTGATTTGGGTGTTGAAGGTGGAGATGCAGGCGGTCATTTGGTGTTTGAAGGAACGCCCGAAGACCTGGCAAAATGCAAGGGCAGTTATACCGGTGAGTTTTTGAAGGAAAAATTAGCCATTGGCAACAAACCATTGGCCGTGTAGAGACGCGATTTATCGCGTCTCTACCATGTCAGAAACATAATTTATCGCGTCTCTACCATCGCAGAAATGTAATGTACGCGTCTCGATTACAAGGAGAATGTGATTTATTGAATATATAATGGCTCCCGGATTTATAACGGCACAATTATGGTGTCACGATTTTGTAGAATAAAATAAAGAAAACAACAATCAATATCATGTGGCATACAGATTCATTTTGGGTTGAGATTACAGTAGTTACGATTTTAATTCTACTGGGCATATTTATTTAGGCCACTTTGAGGAATGGAGTCCTAAGTGGAGGAAGCTGCTGAAATATATTGTAACAGTTGTTATCATCCTTACACTTTAAAATTATTTTGGAAGGACGGTTGCATTCACTGTTTTGGGATTGGCTCTTATTCCCGTTCTTTATATACATGGTGTGGTATTACCGAAAAAAGGCATCAATGGTTGGACGGGTGAACCCAAGGGTAAGTAATATGAATTCAGGGGCTGGAACAAGGATATTTTTGAGGAAAAGTACAACTAAGAGGTTTATGGGTATGATTTTTTTTGGGAATAAAAAGAACATCTTTATTTTATAACCAAACTTACTTAGTAAATTGGGTTTTCTCACTAACCATTAGAAACTAGCCGCTAACCACTTTATCCCTACTCGTACCTCAACGCCTCAATAGGATCTAGTTTCGAAGCTTTGGAAGCAGGGTAATAACCAGCCAAGATCCCCACTACAAAACAAACAATAACGGCTATTGTTATCCAGAGCCACGGGATAATGAACCCAGAATGCATTACAAGCGAAACCAGATTTCCTAATAAAATTCCAAGGATGATGCCGCCTAATCCACCTATCTGACAAATAACAGCAGACTCAGTTAAAAATTGTTGCTTTATAATAGCCGGTGTTGCACCCAAGGCTTTGCGTGTGCCTATCTCTTTCGTTCTTTCAGTAACGCTTACGAGCATGATATTCATTAAGCCAATAGCAGCTCCAAGTAAGGTAATAGCCGCAATAAATATTGCTGCAAATTTCAGGGAACTTAGATTTTCTTTGAGCTTTTCAGTCACCGATTCACTTTTTGTTACACTGAAATTATTATCCGCCCCTGCCTTTATTCTCCGAATGCTCCTCATAGTGCCTTCAGCTTCACTAACGGCCATTTCCAATTGCCTTACATCGGTTACTGCAACAGAAATATTAAAAGAATTATCTGAGGTGAGGAAACGACCCTTGGCCTCGGTAGTTGTGATATGGACCATACGACCTTCACCGCCCCTACCCATGCTACTACCCTTGCTTTTAAGTACCCCTATAACAACATATTGTGCATTGGCCACATTGATCACCTCACCTACCGCATTTTCCTTGTTGAATAATAGTAGGGCAATGTCTTTTCCAATGATTGCAGTCTTACTGCCACTATTAGCTTCATGAGGTGTAAAGTTCCTGCCATAAGAAAGCTCAGTTCCACTAACATTTAAATAGTTTTCATCAATGGCAATGATCTTTACATTGGGGTTGGTCTTTTTATTGCCTGCTTTTACTGTGGCATTAAAGCTTATGCTGGTACTAAGGGAAACAGTAGCAGGTACTTTAAAGTTCTGCTTGAACTGTTTTGCCTGGAAATAATCTATTGCTTGGTAGTCAATTCTTTTCCTGGGGCCGCCGCTAAATCTTATATTGCCGTCGCGGTTCCGAATATTGAAGGTGTTGCTTCCCATTTTCTGGAAAGTTTTGGCCAACCCAGTTTCTATGCCATCCACTGCTGTCAACATTCCAACAAGAGCCGATATGCCAATAGTTATAATCAGGCAAGTAATAAAGGTGCGGAGTATATTCCCCCTAATAGAACTGAGGGCTATTTTTATGTTTTGAGAGGTATTCAAAATTGTGAAAACAAATAAATTGCAAAATCTACAGACTAACAATTATCTTCTATGAACAGAAACTTTGGGCGGATGAAACCCAGAAAAGGGATTTATTTGCACAACTTATCACTTTATTGTGTAAAATAATTGTACAATGAGTAATTAATTTATACATTCGCAACAATATTCAAAAACAAGTTTTTTCCAGATATTAAAAGTAAGCCATTAAAATGCCAGAATCACAAACTCAAAACTGTACAATTTCCCTCGAGGGGGTAACCTATGAATTCCCAATTATTATAGGCACTGAAGGTGAAAAAGCCATTGATATTTCCAAGTTAAGGGATACCACCGGCTACGTAACACTTGATGTGGGATATAAAAATACAGGTGCAACTAAGTCCAAAATAACTTTCCTCGATGGGGAATTAGGTATTTTAAGACACCGTGGCTATAATATAGACGACCTTGCTGAAAAGGCTAATTTCCTTGAAGTGGTATATCTGCTTCTTAAAGGGGAATTACCGAATAAGGAAGAATTTGATGTTTTTGATGATTCCATTCGCCATCATACTTTGGTGAATGAGGATTTGCAGAATATATTTAAAACGTTCCCAACCGGGTCTCACCCAATGGGACAATTAATCGCCATGTTATCATCCCTCTCTGCTTATTATCCGAATTCATTGGATCCTAACAGGAGTCAAGAGTCAAAAAGCAGAACCATTCTGCGTCTATTGGCGAAAATGCCAACCATCTGCGCCATGATTTATAAAAAGAGTCTAGGTCATCCAATTGTTTATCCTAACAATAACCTCGATTATGTAAGCAATTTCTTAAATATGACTTTCAGGCATGTGAGTGATAGCGATTATCAATTAGACCCTGTAATCGTAGATGCCATGAATAAATTATTAATCCTGCATGCCGACCATGAGCAAAATTGTTCTGCAAGTACTGTGCGTTTAGTAGGTTCATCGCAATCTAATTTATATGCTACAATTGCTGCAGGTGTGGCTGCTTTGTGGGGTCCTCTCCATGGCGGTGCTAACCAGGAAGTGTTGGAGATGCTTGAGAAAATTAAGAATGACGGTGGCAATGTTCAGAAATGGGTGGACAAAGCCAAAGATAAAAATGATAATTTCCGGTTGATGGGATTTGGTCATCGAGTATATAAGAACTTTGATCCGCGTGCTAAAATTATTAAGAAAACTTGCGATGATGTTTTAAATAAATTGGGAATCAATGACCCTGTTTTAGAGATAGCAAAGAAACTGGAAGAAGCTGCCTTAACTGATTCATACTTCGTAGAAAGAAAATTATACCCGAATGTAGATTTTTATTCTGGAATTATGTACCGCGCCATGGGTTTCCCAACAGAGATGTTTACAGTC
>JBBQIF010000264.1:0-4736 GCA_038324665.1 Bacteroidia bacterium | reverse complement strand
AGTTTACTTGCAGGATTCCGACCTAGAACAAGGGATGTATGCAGGATATTTAATAGAAAAAATTTATGGAAAGTCTTTGTTCAGCGATAAGATAATTGGAGGGGCATTATACGCAAAATCAAAACAAAAGAGTCAGTATGAAGTTAGTGGTAGAGATGTAAAGAGATATACTTCTGACGATTTTGATGAAGATAAATCATGGAAAAAGGTAGAGGGCGAATCCCAGGCAGTGTTTTATTTTATGTTCAAAATACCAGCTAAGGAATTAAGTATTCTTGCTTCAAGGAAATTATACGAGTATTATGTTTTATATAAAGATCCATTCTTTAAGAGCAGGTTCAATTCTGTTATATACGATCTGGTGAATTCTTTTGATATGTCGAGGTCCAGTTTTATGAGTGAATCGCAATTGAAGAATGATACAGTCAAGACAAATGTTAAAGAAGAAATTGCTGAAACTGACGATAGAATATCTAACCGTTCATCCTCAAAAATATCCAAGATTAAAAAAATAAAAGCGGCTAAATCAGAGTCGATTGAGAAGGTAAAGGAAAGCAAGTATTATAAATATGCTCTTGTGGAATATTATGAAGATAGTTTGCTTGAAGAAAGTTTCAGTTACTGGCAGATTGAGAAAACAGAACTGGATAAAAAGAAAGAATCTGAAAACTATATTGCATACTCGGAAGCAAAAGAAAAGGTTATTTCAAAGCATGGAATGGCATTGAATATTGATAAAATGGTTTTGATCAACCCTTTTTTTTCAAGCTACATTAGTAGTTATTATTACGATGAAGGATACAGAACAAGTTCTGTAATTAAGAATCCTGATGTAACCCCGCTGGATGAAGAGAAGGTGGAACAGAATTTAGTGAGATATGTTATGGACTTTGCCAATAAACTTCAATTAGATGTAAGTGTTATCGGGGGCACCCAACAGGCAGCAATAGAGACAGAAAAATTCAATGATTTCCAGCAGTTGATTAATTGGTTTTCTGAAAGAATAGCCTTGGGCAGGATGGGAGCCTATACCTATAACGATCAATACATGGACAAATATATTCAGGAGTATGGGCATATTGGTTTTTGCTATGTAGTCAAGAATAATAAATCGCTTGAAATGGTTTTTGTACTATTTAATTTAAAGACAGGTGGATCCGAATTGGTTTTTGAAAAGTCACTTGAAAAAGGTAAACCAGATGGCGTCTATGTAAAAATGATGTTGTATGATATCTTGCACCAAATAAAGCAGGTTCCCAATAAAATAAACAGGCTTAAAAAGAAGTATAATATCAATGAGTAGATTTATTTTACTGATAATTGTGCTTTTACTTTTTACTAGAGTGATGGGGCAGACAAATTCAGGCTATTTCGGAAATAAAGTTTTCATTGGGTGGGATAAGCCTATAAGGCTCCTAGGTATTGGGGGCAAGGTACTTGCCGGGGCATCAGGTACAGGTAGGATAAGGTTGGAGAAACTCATCAACGAGCATAGGATGTATGGTTTCAGTTATGAAAGGAATAAATTTTCAATAAATGATAAAATAAACATATACATTCCATCAGGGCCATCAAGATCTATTACCTCAAAATCTTATTCGGCATTTCTGAAAGGATTTAATAAATACAAAGGGATGGCACCGCTAGGAAATTATTATACTATGTGTTTGATTATGAATCGGAATTCAGTAGATAGCTCGAATAGCAGTGGAGGAACAACAAAACAAGCTTCATTTGGAGATATTTCATTCGGGTTTGACTTTGGGCGGGCATTCCCATTAATTGGAAACAGGATCATTGCCAATTTTGCAATAGGCCTAAATTTAAGGTTTATACAAATTGGGGCGGGAAGAAGATCTTATTATTTGCCTGATATGTATACAAATGTGGAACTGAATCAAGCCATTTATAATAAAAATATCCTCAAGGCAAATTTTGGTATCAGTTGCGCCTTGTTCTAGATATTGCTTAATCTACAAAGAAGGTATTGTCCAAAAGGTGATTGATGTACAATTGCTGTTTTGCTTTTAATTCTAGTTCCAGTTTTTCTTGTAATTCTTTTTCCTTACCCATCATTGTATAGCGTACATTTTTATTAGGCCAATTCTTCCTTTGAATATGCATCAGCATTTTACTGTTTGGTAGCAACTGTAAACAATAAGGATATTGTATCACCTGGGTAATACCATTAATATTATTGATGGCCGTAGACCTAGTAGTATCAAAGAGGTTCTGTCCAAATCCAAACACTTTATTGTTATAGCCTGCAAATGATAATATGGTAGGCATAATATCACAATGCGATACGGTAGCACTATCTGTTGCGGCCTTCTTGAAGTATTTTGGGCTGTATATTAAAAGAGGAATTTCAAAGCGTCCCATCGGCATGTAAAAATAAGAATTGGTGCTATGGGAAGGGTGATCCGCAGTGATGATGAATATTGTATTCCTGAACCAAAACTTCTTTTTAGCCTTTTCAAAAAACTGCGAAAGCGCATAATCTGTATATTGAATTGACTTGTGAATTGGTAAATCACCATCTTTAAATTTATTCTTGTATGCCTTAGGAACAATATAAGGATCATGCGAGGTTAGTGTAAATACAGTGCTGAAGAATGGGGCTTTTTTTCTGGCTAGTTCATCTGCAAAATATTGAAGGTAAGGTTCATCCCAAATTCCCCAATTACCATCATGGTCGCTTACCTTGCTTGGGTATTCATTTAATCCACGGTAATTTATAGGGCCATTAATTTTCAGATAATTGTCAAATCCCATTGAACCGTTATCAGCGCCGTAATAAAATGAACAGTCGTAGCCATTTTTTGCAAGATAATAATGTATACCATGCAGTTTATTGTTCTGGAAGTTACTGTTGATGAATGGGACTTCTAGTAGCGAAGGGAGAGATGTAAATATGGCGGGTATGCACTCCATAGAAGTTGTTCCACTACTATAGGCATTAGTAAAGGAAATAGATGATTTAGAAAGACTGTCCAGAAAGGGGGTGTAGCGTTTCGAAGTATTTAAAAAACCACAGTAATCACGTCCAAAACTTTCTAGTATAATCAACACAATATTGGGTTGTTCCTTTTGTTCAAAAAAAGGCGTTATTTGGTGAACTGGGTTGTAAATTTTAGTAGCTTCTTCATCGCTAAAATAATTCAGGTTCGAGGGCACTTGGGCATTGTAGGAGGTAAGTAATTGAGTTGGGGAATTAATGGTGGCTGAAACCCATTGGGCATCCACAAATCTTGCGGCATCAAAGCTGCGGATAGGTTTTTTGTAAAATCCCCCCCTTGCCCCTAATACCAAAAAGGCAGAAGCGAAAATGGTGATTAAGAAAGTAATCAAAGGCTTCTGGTATTTTTGGGGCCGTTTTTGTTTTGGATAGGAATAGATGATTAGAAAAATGAAAATTATAAATACCAGAAACATCCACCAGTAGTTTTTAAGGTATTTACCAATTGAATTGGCTGGGTCGGCTATCATTGTAAATAGTTCTATGCCACTTCGCCTTGTTTTTATTTTATAAAATTCCGTGTCGATGCAATTCATGAGAATAATGAATCCAAGTCCAACAGTGAATAGGATTTGAAGAATCACCTGATAGTATTTCTTATTTGTAAAGTTAAAAGGCATCAAGCTCAATAAATGAAAAATTCCAAGGAAGTAGACAAGTGCCTGAAAATCAAATAGAATACCAATAATAAAAACAAGGGGCAATTCCTTAAGAGGGGCGTCAGTAAAATAATTTTTAAGGTAAAGCAGAAAGAATAATCTGCTAATAGCTAAAATAAGCAGAGCAAAAAGGCATCTATTCAACCAGATTTTTAGATAATTTATCAAGAGATTTGTGTTATAAGAGGCGCAAAAATGCAGAACCTAAGCCACATTATGAAAATAAATCATGTTTTTTTCAATCTATGTTTGCTAATATCAAAAAAATAACTACTTTTGCAGTCCTTTTTACAAAAAAAGAAACTGTTTATAAATTATGCCAACCATCCAACAACTGGTAAGAAAGGGGCGACAAACCTTAAAATTAAAGAGCAAATCTCCTGCTCTTGATTCTTGTCCGCAAAGGCGCGGTGTTTGCACTCGTGTATACACTACCACCCCTAAGAAACCTAACTCAGCAATGCGCAAAGTAGCGCGTGTTCGTTTAACTAACGGTAAAGAAATTAATGCCTATATCCCTGGCGAAGGTCACAACCTTCAAGAGCACTCAATTGTATTGGTGCGTGGTGGTAGGGTAAAAGATTTACCAGGTGTGCGTTATCACATTGTACGTGGAGCATTAGATACAGCAGGTGTGGAAGGTAGAAACCAAAGAAGAAGCAAATACGGTACCAAGAAACCAAAGGCTAAGGTAGCAGGCGCTCCGGATCCTAAGGCTAAAGGGAAAAAGAAATAAGAATCAATGAGAAAAGCAAAAGCAAAAAAAAGAATTTTGTTACCAGACCCTAAGTTTAATGAAACTTTGGTTACCCGTTTCGTCAATAATATGATGTGGGATGGTAAGAAAAGTGTAGCATTCGGTATTTTTTATGATGCTATTGATTTAGTTGAAAAGAAAATTTCAGATGAGGCAGGTATTGAAACATGGAAAAAAGCATTGAGCAATGTAATGCCAATGGTAGAAGTTAAAGCCCGCAGAGTGGGTGGCGCTACTTTCCAGATTCCTACTGAGATTGCTCCTGAAAGAAGAGCTGCTATGGGTATGAAATGGTTAATTT
>JBBQIF010000263.1:0-4742 GCA_038324665.1 Bacteroidia bacterium | reverse complement strand
ATATCAGTACCTTTAATCCCCACATGGCTATTATGAGATTAAAAAGTGATGGGAAAGTAGATTCCTCTTTTGGCAATAATGGTTCTTTTATAAGTATCTATCAGTTCCCCACTATTGCGTATGGTGGTTTCTTCGATCAGTACGGAAGATTTATTGTTTACGGTATGGGCTTTGTGAATCAGAACAGTGCCTCCATTTGTATTTCACGCTTTATAGTTCCAGGTGTAAATTATCATCCTGTTTCGGTTGCTTCAATACAAAAGAAAAGCAAGTTGAATTTATATCCTAATCCATTAAAGACTGGAGATGTTTTGACTATTCTCCATGATAATGGGACTGAGACTTTATTTGAAATTACAGATATGTTGGGTAAAACAGTTCAAAAAATAGATGCCTCTTCACAAGAAACAAAAATTAAAATTAACCTTGCTGCCGGCATTTATTTTATAAAAAATGTTAGCGGGATGAATGGCAAATTTGTTGTTGAATAAAATTATTTCACCCAATTATTCTGATGTGCCAGTGAAATTACCTGCGCCTTTGAATTGACATGCAACTTTGTATAGATATTGGCAATATGTTTGCGCACGGTCAAGGTATTGATATTGATAATTTCACCAATGCGTTTGGCATCATAACCATTTACAAGATTCTGCAAAACTTCTCTTTCTCTTTCTGTTAATAATGTATCGATAATAGCAGTTGAATTTTCATCTGTTTCTGTATGTGGTTTGCTTAAAAGGCGCAGTGTTTTGCGCGCTATCGCAGGGCTTAAAGGAGAACCGCCGTATTCTATCACTTCCATTATTGCCTCATTGATACTGTAATAATTTTCGTGCTTTAAAAGATAACCCGATGCACCGGCGCGGATGGCATCAAAAATATTATCTTCATCTTCAAAAACAGTTAACACGATATAATGAATGGTTGAGCTGTGGGCCTTAGCGAGTCTAATGGTTTCAATACCATTTAAGCCGGGCATTTGTATGTCCATAAAAACAACTTCAGGCAAATGCTCCAGAGGTAAACCCTGTATTTTTTCAAGGTATTCAAGGCCGGAAGATGCCAAAATCGACAATTCAAGTTGAGGAAATTGCTTAATCTTTTGCAAAAAACTGTTTTGATTAACACGGTTGTCCTCCACTAAGCCAATTCTGATATTTTCTGATGCGCGTTTCATGGTATAAAATTACAATGCCTTTTAATTTTAAACAATACTTAATTTATAGTAGTAGAACCTGATAATATGACCCTTGTGCCCGTTGTTTCCCTATTTTCAAAGATTAATGTCCATCCACATTCCGCAGCCCTTTGCCTCATGTTTTCAATCCCATTGCCCTTATCTGGCCTTTCAATATTAAATCCAATCCCATTGTCTTCAATAATAATTTCCCAATGCCCATTGCACAAAAAATGGATACTAAGATCAGTACATTTACTATGTTTTATAGCGTTGTTTACCGATTCCTTCAACATTAAAAAAAGGTGCAAAATTTTATTGGGCGTAAATTCAATATCATCTTTAATATCTTCTATTAAATGGTACCTGATATCCGGATAGTTTAATAACAATCGCTGTAGCCAAAGTTTAAATCTGTCGGCTAGGTTTGTAAAATACAGCCTTTCATTTTTCAATACCCAGATGGTGTCGTTCAGGTGATTTACCATCCCCGAGGCATTTTCGTCTAACTGTGAAATAATTTCCTTTTGGTCATATATCCCTTCCTTAAAATATTTAACACCCGAACTTATGGCTGCTGCATGGGCACCCAAGTTATCATGCAGGTCTGCGGCAATCCTTTTCCTTTCTCTCTCTTCTGCAGTATGAATGGCAGCCTCAGATATCCTCTTCTGCTCAATCAGCATTGTATTTAGTTTTCTTTTCTGCACATGCTGATAATTTTTATACAAAGAAACAAATAGCAAAATACTTAATGCTAAAAGTGCCCCTAACCCGAAGGTAACATAGCGACTTTGTGTAAGTGCATAATGTTGTTGGATGATGGTGTTTTCATTTTTCTGGTATTCATATTTTCCTTCCAAGTCCGCAATCGCCCTGGCAGAATTATTCTGATAAAGCGAATCCTTTAATTCAATAATGGTTAATAATGTTTCGGCAAGATCCTCGGGCTGCCTTGCTGCCTTGTAATTTTCTGCAAGGGCCGAATAAAGGTAGATTAATTTAGGTAATTGCTTGCCCTTTTCCGCAATGATAATCCCTTTTTTCGCTATATCAATTCCTTTTTGAATCTGCCCATTGGATGCATAAAAATAGGAAAGTTGCCCCATATCTGATAAGGCATAATAGGCGTCGCCTTGCAATTCCCTTACTTGAAGTGCTTCTTCAAGGTCAATTTGAGCGGCTTTTATATTTTTCTGCTTAATGTACATATCCGCCCTTACATTCAGCGCATTGGCAATGCATATAAGGTTCTCTGACTTTCTGGCGTAGAGCAACCCTAATTCTATATTTTTGAAAGCGGGTTCAATCTTGAAAACATTGTTATAACATGAGGCAAGATTTACTAAGATAGCTGGGTGCATTATTAAATACTTCGGGTTGTTAGTAAAACCTATTCCCTTCTCAAGCCATTTGATCGCCTCGCTATAATTTTCCAATTCCATATTGGCCCAACCCAAAATTGTATAAGACAAAACAACAGTACTTGTATCCTTCATTTTTTCTGCATTCTGCAAAATCTTAAACACAAGTTCAATTCCTTCTTTGTTTTGATAATTCCTGATATATGCCCTGCATTTTTCAATATTAATCTTTTGAAATAATGCTAAATCACCAACGTATTGCTTACATTCCATAAGGAGACTATCTGATAATAGTATTGCCCCCGTAGAATTGCCTGTTTTACTAAGATAAGCAATTCTAAAAAGTTCAAACCTAATAAAATCAATACTACCACGCGTTGTAATTTGCTCCCCCAAACGGATATAATTCAGAAGACCATCCGAAGACATGGAATAATTTTGGTCGCATATCTTAATGAGGATTTCACGCTTTGTAGAAACGGATACTTTATCATTCAACTCTTGTTTCAAATGATTCAGACGGGCAGTCTGGGCATTTAGCGTTTGACTACCAAGCAATGACAATAGACATATTATGACCTTAATATTTTTAATCACCTTACTCATGGAAAAAACAAAAATACAATTATTAAGCATTTGTTTGATTGTACTACAAATTAAGTATTGTAGAAAAAATGAATTACCTACATTTTTGAATTAAAAAATAAATGACATTGAACCCTATATGCCTGCAACAATTAGAATGTATTTTACTACCATTGCAATAATTTCAAGTTTCTGTTTAGGTGTTACGACAACAACCAATGCCCTTAATTTCATAAATGGCCTCAGGGCTACTTATTTTATTAAATATAATAAGATCAGTGGAACTAATTCTCTTCGTACTAAATTAATCAGCATTGGTCATGTTTACGGTAAAGTATGTCAATTTACTATTCTTATAAAACCAATTAAAATTTAATTAATGAAATGAACTCCTTCAAAATTACACCCCTGAACTTAATCTTGCTATCCGTCTTCATCTCCTTTGCCTCTTGCAAAAAAAAGAAAACTGATGTCGAAAAACCAGTTAGTGAGAATCCTGAACAACTTATTGCCATTAGCAAGCAGATAGCCGGCAACTGGCGGTTTACTGATTTTACTGGTATCTTGATTTTTCACGACCCAAAGAACAATTTGAAGAGTAAGCCAATTAGTGTGAAAGATATGCTGGATAGTTTTAACCAGATATTCGGTAGCAGTCTTAAAACCGATTCACTGTCATTCCTGAAAACAACTGAATTAGGTGGATTGGTGTATGGTCGTTCGCAACTCGTTGTATTTTGCCCTTATGCTACCAACGGCAAAGCGGATGGCGCCTATACCACCTATAAAATAATCAATGATGGAGGAAGAAATAAAGTGCAGATCCAATGGACCTATTGGAATAAAAACGGAAGTGTTTTCGATACTACACATGTGGTGCCTTACCAATTACCCATTTCAAATATAGACAATTCCAACCTTATATTGTCAATCGACCAGCCATCATTTAATAGTTATTCTTTAGGGACCGAACAATACGGCAACACCATTCTTATGCTATTATTTTCCCTTACTTTTCCGGATGAATATAAGAAACTTGGGTTTTCTACTTATACCAATGATGAATGGACGAAGTATACCGCACAAATCTATGAAGTAATTTCTCCCATTGATATTAAGATGACTAAGATACCCTGAAGATATACCAAGTGCTATTAAAGTAAAACTATCTGTAAGTTATTCATTAATCACCAGTAAAGGTGATTTGATAAATTTAAACATCTGCCTTGAAAAGCGTTGATGGAAGACACTTTGCCATAAGTTATAATGGTGGGCATAAACAGCTACCAAATCCGGATGCAACTGGCGGATGTTCTTTTCAAACTCCGCTAATTTATCCATCCCTTGCACCTGTTTAACCTCTGTAACCTGGTGTGTGAACAATTTTTTTAATCCTGATTTAAAGGTTCCAAGATTATCCTCGGCTACTTTATCATAATGGGTGATATTTAATGCCGTAACATGTGCTGGTTTTTTTCCTATAATTTCCTTAATAACACTTAAATACTGTACATCGCTAGTTTTACCATCCCAGCCATAGACAATCTTGTTTAATTTTAGTTTTTTATAATTCAGTGGGATTACAAGCATAGGGCTTTTTATCTTGCCCACTA
>JBBQIF010000262.1:0-4742 GCA_038324665.1 Bacteroidia bacterium | reverse complement strand
AAGGCAGAATAGCAAACCAATTGGTAATAGCCTTTAGTAACCGGTTGGAATTTTTTAAAGAACATATTGGTGGTGATACCGGTATAAGCAGTTACTGATGTAGAATCGTAGTAAACTTCATTGTTTTGATAAAAGATTTTGCAATACACTTTGAATGGATCCACTTGGTGCTTGTCACCTAGGTTTTCGAGTTCAATATTAATGAATTTGGCTGTTGCAGGAGGCACTATTACTTGGTTCTTAGCAGGATAAATACCTTTGGTAACTGTTACATCATTGCTTCTAACCACCCTGAAGATTAAAGATATAGTATCATTTTTTTTGCGGGTATCTTGAGGGTATTGCGTAAATATTTTAAAAGTTAAATTTCCTCTAACATTGCAGCCATAAGTTTTAAAAACAACGAGGTCGCTACTGCCGGAAGCGAGTGAAGTTGATTTGGTATCTGAATAGAGTAATTTTTTATTGGCATCAAATATCTGTGCTGTGACATTGAAGGGGCCAATAGCATCTAAACCGAAATTCTGGACATTGGCAATAGGGTAAACAGAATCTATAAACTGCTCGTAATCTGTATAAATATCTGGGTCAAAAAGTTGGCCTATCCCTACATCTTTAAAGTTGGCAATTACCAATGTTTTTTTCAAGGTATCATTGTCTTTCACCTGATCATTACTTAGCTTTGTTATCAAAACAATATCATAATTACCAGCCTGTGTAGGCAGAAAGGTGGAATCAAAAGTTATTGTGTGCTTTCTTAAACTGCTCAAAGTATCTTTCCTGGTAGATGTGTAAACAAGGGAGCCATACCTGCTGATTGACATGGTAACATCAAAAGGGGTTAATTCATCTTTAACACCGTAATTGAAAATGGTAGCCTTTGGGGCCATGGTCTTTACATTCACGAGGCTAATGGTATCCTTAGCAAAATCTATTACAAATGGTGCAACATCATGGTCTGCCTGCAAACGGGGTTCAATGGCAAACTTAAAAGGCGCGTCCTGCGCAAAATCAAACCAGTTAGTGCTGCCAAGCGGTTCAGCGTAATAAAAGGTTCCCGGTCTTGCAGGGTCCTCATTCTGGTATCCAAAGCCAACATTAGTAATACTAATTTGTCTTACACCAACAAAGAATGGTCCGTTCACTGTTACAGGAGGTAATACAGGTGTGATAAAGTTAGGGGCGGATGTTAATGTATCAGATGTCCATATATTAGTGCCGGGACCTCCTCCCGTGCCATTGGCCTGCCATATACCTAACTTGAATTTTTGCGTAGAGCCAGAAAAATTAACAGTTATCTGATTGATCTTCTTAAGTGTGTTTGAATAGAACTTTGCTACGAAATCACCGGTAACACCATTAAAACCAATTCCCCCAGCTAGCGGGAGGTTAGGGTCTCGGTAAGAATAAATATTATTATTTGCAATACGGTATGATTCTGACTGGTTTTGTATGGGATTCTGGTCATTTGCAATTTTTACGATTAAAGTATCCAACCCAAATTTAGTAGGTGTTAGAATTGGCATTCTAATCAATCTTGTCTCAAGATAACCAAGCGTTACGTTAACAGAGTCAATTAGTTTATTAGTACCTTTGCTAATAATGTAAACCTTCTGGTTGTTAAAACTCTGCTTACCTATATTTTTGATAATGGCTTTAACCGTATCAGGGTTCCCTTGTGGAATAGGAATTTTACCTAATGAATAAACTTTCAAAATACTGGCGTCTTGGTTAAACCTTGGAAAATTGATCTTGATAGTGGGGTGAAAATCGGAAGTGTTAATTTGGTTATTGGTAGTATCTGGTAAATTACCGATGAATCCGCTAAAAGATTTACATTGGTAGTAACCATAACCATTAATGTCAAGCCTGCTTTCGAAAGCCCAAAGCATACTATTAGAAAGGGTGGAACTCTGGGTGTATTCAAATAGAATCTCAAGGTTCTTACCAAAAGTGGTATCTACAACATAAGGGGTGGTGAAATTTATCCTTACCCAACTGTTTACTTTTCCAAAATCGGCTTTTGGGTCCTTGTCATATACTTTCTTCATGCCTGTAGCACCACTCTGGTTAACCCAATTAAGACTTTTTGAGCCGTAATTTGTATTGGTAGTCATGCGCATAAAAATCTTCATTTTACAAGTGCCTCTGAGTGAATCCCCTGCAATACGAAGTAGATCTATGCTGCCTACAGTATCACCATGTATCATACTGCTCACCAGACTTTGAGGGAATATATAGGCAAACCTTGAGGTTGCCCCATTGTTAAAAACAGAATTAACAGGTCCTCCTTGATTTGTAGAAGTTACATTGCTGCCAGTTCCCAATTCTATCACCTGGGCACTCAAATGCTGAATGCTTAGAACTGAAATGAGTAGAAAAAGGGTAAGAATAGGCCTGTAAATTTTATTCATTTCGGTAAAAATAATATTATTTATTTGAAAAAAAGCCTTTCTGTATTTTTTATTAGGGTAAAATGACAATTTCAGGCTATTTGCGAGGTGGAGGCTACTTACAGATATTTATTTATCTAAGAGTAACTATATTTGCAGTCATAATCAACAATAAATGGATTCTGGTCCCCTGATAATTATTCTCATCTCCCTCATCTTTTCTGCCTTTTTTTCAGGTATTGAAATTGCCTTTGTTTCGGCTAATAAATTAAGGATAGAATTACAAAACAAGCAGGGCGTATGGAGTGCAAAAATCCTTTCATGGTATTTAAAAGATCCTACCAGATTCATTAGTACCACACTGATAGGCAACAATATAGCGCTTGTAGTTTATGGTATTTACAGTGGCGAAATACTGGATGTAATTCTTAAAGACATCATTGTTCAGAATTTCTGGAGATTTACGATTATTACCATCGTTTCTACCCTGATTGTGCTGGTAACAGCCGAGTTTCTCCCCAAAGCCCTTTTCAGGATCAATCCTGATTTTGTTTTAAAAACGCTGATATTGCCTTTCCATATATGCTATTTTCTATTATGGCCTGTTGTTGCCCTTATCTTAGCTATTTCTAAGGGCATCATAAAATTATTGACAGGTGAAAATTATGAATCGGTCCAACCTGTTTTTAACCGACTCGATTTAGATCATTTTATTTCACAAACAGGACAGATTGAATTGAATGAAGATACCAATCTCAGTACGGAAATGTTTAAAAATGCACTCGATTTTGGCAGCCTTAAGGTGCGTGATTGTATGGTACCACGTACTGAACTGATAGCAATTGAAGAAAATGACTCAGTGGAAGAGTTATTATCTTTATTCACAGATTCCAGGCATTCAAAAATTATTGTTTACCGGGAAAACATCGATCATATTGTGGGCTATGTGCACCAAGTAGATATGTTCAAGAAGCCGGATAATATCATAAAGGCCACTATTCCAATCCTTATTACCAACGAAAGCCGCCTTTTGCAGGAACAGTTAAGAGAAATGACTCAAAAGCATAAAAGTATAGCGGTTGTGGTAGATGAATTCGGGGGTACTGCTGGTATTATTGCGATTGAAGATATCATAGAAGAAATATTCGGGGAAATAGATGATGAGTATGATACCGAGGATTTAAGGGAAATAAAAATAAACGACCATCACTACTTATTTAGTGGCAGACATTCAGTGGATTATCTTAACCAAGAATACAAATTGAATATCCCTGAAGGAGAGTACGAAACTTTGGGAGGTTATATAATCGGGATTTGCGAAAGCATACCATCGGAGAACGAAATAATTAATATGGAACAGTTTGAAATAACAATTAAGCAAGTAAAACATGCTAGAATTGAAGAGGTTGAGTTAAAAATACTTACACCCTCGAATAATTAATTTTTTTTTTTAAATTATTATTTTAATATTGCAACACTATATAATAAATAATATGAAAAAAATTAGCTTAATCATCGTTGCAATCATTGCAGCATCATTAGTATCCTGCTCAAAGGACTGGACTTGCACTTGTACTAACATCCAAACTCAAACATCTGGATCAAGCTCAACCACGTCAACTTCTACCAGTACTACCAAGTTTACTAAAGCAAAGAAAAAGGACGCTAGAGAAAATTGCTTAACTACAAGTTCAACCAATACTTATACTGGCGGCACTTCTAAATATGATTCTAATTGCACATTAGCTAAATAAGCTATTGCGTTAAATATTGAAAGCGCCCCGTTTTTCCGGGGCGTTTTTTTTATATAAAAATATCCGTGAAAAAAATCATCGCAATTTTTTTGAGTTTGTGCTTGGGATTAGTGTTTGTTTTATCAGCCTATTCCAAGTTATTTCCTATTGAGCCATTTGAGTATAATATAGTGGGTACCACTTTTATTGGATGGAAAATGTCTGTGTTGGTGGCCAGAGTCATTATCGGCCTGGAGTTCTTTCTGGGCGCTTTGCTGATCTTATCTTATAATCATAAAAAGAATACACCTATTGCAATCGGCGTGCTTACAGTTTTTTCAATTCATTTAATTTATCAGTTAATAGCTAAAGGTAATAATTCAGATTGCGGCTGTTTTGGTACAATGTTCAGTATGACACCCCTGCAGGGTCTGCTTAAGAATATTGCGATGATCATTGTTTTAATCATTATTTATAAACTGGATTTTAATTATAAGTTGAGGGCAAAGGGCATGGAATTTTATCTTTTGCTGGTTGCTGTATCTGCCATTTTCATCGTTAATCCTGTTGATTATAAATATGCTGAGAATTATTTAAATAAACCGTTTGATAAGTA
>JBBQIF010000261.1:0-4829 GCA_038324665.1 Bacteroidia bacterium | reverse complement strand
TGGGTGTAACACCAACATACTTTTTAAATAGCCTTTGGAAAGTGCGCTCATTTAATTTGAGGTCCAGCAATATTTCAGGTAAAATTTCCGCATTTGAATCGTTCATGATACGATCTGTAGCGTATTTAATAATTTCACATTCCTTCTTTTTCAAGTGCAACTGCTGTATAAGCAAATTGTCCAACACTTCTATTTTTCGCAATAAGGTACCCGAATACATCAATTGTGTTTTGAGCGCATTGTATTTATGGGGACTCCAATTGCTGAGGTCAACGGGCGTTGCGTTCAATTCCTTGCAGGGGGTATCGAATAAAGCAGCCAATGTAAAAGGTTTGAAAAAATAGCTAATGATGGTAGTGTGTTCGCTAGTGGTCCACCAATTAGGTGGAATTGACTTCCCACAGAGCGATAATAGTGCAATATTTTCATAACCTGCAGGATCTTTTTCAGTCCGGCAAAAAAGAGCAGGCATACCGTTGGTGAAAGTAGGTTGAGGATTGCAAACGGGTTCAGCAGCCCCTTCTATCATCAGAATGGTCCTGACATATTCTAATAGTTGAGGAGCAGGTTGGAGATAAGTGTGCTTCATGTTAAAGTTTCTATCCTTGCTTTAAGGATGCCTTGATCATTTTCTCCAACACTGTCAGGTTAATATCTTCCAGTTTTTCAAATTCTGCGGTATGTTTTTTTTGGTCCATCATTAGGTATAAGGAGAGGTTGGCCTTGCGAGGTGAGAAACCGATAAAGAACCAATCAACCTCTCTCCCGGTGGCAGGACTTTTATACCGCTTATTGCCAAAACCTATGATTGCACTGCTCCATAAAACAGGCTCATCTCCACTTGCCTTTTTCATCATCTCAAGCAATATGAAACCATCTTTTCTTTTTTGCTCCTGCGGCACCTTATTGATAAAATCCTCCACACTTTCGGCGGTTGGTTTCGTTTTTATTACAGCCAGTTTTGATTTTTTTTCAGCCATTTGGAATTGGTGATTTTATTATTACGAAAGTATTTATTTAGGGGCGCATTTCAAAAATAAAAGCAGATATAATGGCAGTAATCACTCTTTCGTAATGAGCGTCAATATCCAAACGACCATATTAATTAAGCATCTTATAATTCACTACCACCCTGAACCCCACATCTTCCAAAGGGAAAGTGTCTTTGGTATGATGATCCAACAAAAGATCAAGACGAAGGTAGGCACCAGGTGTTTTATAGCTTCCACCAACGCATCGTATTTTGTTATCGCTGCCTATAACCATTTCAGCTACATTGCCCGAGATGTTGTATAAACCAAAATCGTTGGGAAAATAAGCATTGGCCCACACAGGCATCCCAAGAAATGTATATTTTTTCTTTTTAAGCAAGTGTAGGGTTTTTAAATTATTGGTTTCATCCATTGTAGTTTCATCCCAGTCCCAGTAATAGTAAACCCTGGGCATAGAAAGGTATTGTATAGTTGAAAATGTATCAAAATCCATTAATTTATCATCAATATAATAAAAATTAGCTAAGAAGCAACCCCTGCTATTTCTCATGTATTCCCCACCCCATGGAAAATAGCTTATACCCTTGCCTCCACGCGCAGCATATTCCCATTCAATTATAGTTGGTAGCCTGAATTCCGGGTAATCAATAGTAGGGTAGAGGTGGCGGTATTTCTTGGTCAACCATTGACAGTACAATTCAACTTGAGTCGATGCAACGCAAACTACAGGGCATTCATTGAAATAGGGGTTTGTAAAGTAATTGATGTTATATCTTGAGCCTATCCAATAAAGGTGCTTTAATTTTGTTGTATCAGGATAGGCTTGTTTGTAAAGATTTAATTTACCACTATCCAGTAAATCTTTCAGGAACAGCCGGTACTCGAGATTAGTTACTTCTGTTTCCGACATCCATAATGCTGAAATACTATATTGCATACTTGGGCTATGGCTGAATACTGGATTTGGATCAAGGGGTTTGCTCATGGTACCACTCGGAACATAGACAAACCCTTCAGGCTGGGGCATATACTTCAGTTTTTTGCCTGATGAAAGGGATAGTATCAAACCTAGTGATATGGCAATAATAGTGAAGGATTGAAGGGAGTAAGATTTCATCAGCTAGCTTTTCTATTATAACAAATATAATGGTATAATTGGAAAGGGTTTGAATAAAATTGAAGATAAGATTATAAATAGGGATTAGCATAATTCAATAATTTCCAAAACAGTATCCCCTCAACTTTGTTTCTACAATATGAAACGTACCTTCACTCTAGTGAGTCTCCTGAGTTTATTGGCATCTTGTTTTGTTACTAAATCAAAAAAAAATGAAGTTGCAGGCATTGTCGCACCCGTTACTTCCATTTACGATATCAATATTAACCAACTTGATGAGAAGGGAGATCTAAAATTAAAAGATTATAAAGGCCGTTACATTGTAATTGTTAATACTGCAAGTGAATGCGGATATACCCCTCAATATAAAGACTTGCAGCTTTTCTACGAAAAGTACAAGGATAAAAACATTGCTGTTCTTGGATGCCCTTGTAACCAATTTGGTGGGCAGGAGCCGGGAACAGCTGCAGAGATTGGCTCATTTTGCGAGAAGAACTATGGGGTTACATTCCCTTTAACAGAGAAAATAGACGTTAAAGGGACTGCACAGCACCCATTGTACCAATGGCTCACGCAAAAAAGTAAAAATGGTAAAGGCGATTATGAGGTGAAATGGAACTTTAACAAGTTTGTAATTAACCCTGAAGGACGCTTGGTTAATTTATTCGGTTCGAGGGTAAAACCTTCTGATTCTGCTTTCCTTAAAGCGGTTGGCTTATAGTCCAAGGATGCTGCGGTATTGGAAAAACAATACTGAAATCAACAAAATTAAATTGATTACTTCTTTTAGCCAGTTGAAACTGTAATTGCTGAAATAGAAGGCGAAATAGATGGAAAGCGGTATGCTTAGAAATGAGAATTCTTGCTTTGGGTTTTGTTTACCAGTTAACACCAGGATCAATGAAATAATAGATAGTATGGTCAGCATTTGTATAGCTCTTTTAGACTTGGTGGTATTCCTGAAAAAATTCCTATACATGCGGGTCACTGCAAAAATACCCACAAGTAATACCGCCGGTAAAGCCGATTGAACAGCCCATAATTGATCGTTGATATTGCCGTAATCCGGAAAGAAGAGGTAGAAAGGGAGAAAAGTGTTATTGAGTAAATAATTTAGGACGGTTCCCAAATAAATAGGGATTAAAAAACCAATTAGGGCAGCTATATTCTCTCGAAAATTGAAAGGGCGGAATACATTCAGTCCTATAATTACAAATACAAAAAAAGCAAGGTAGGTGATATTCAATAATGCACTAATTCCTATTAGTACAGAAGCGACAAATATGGCATTGGTAGGGCGTTCAGATCGGTACAGTGTCAAAAGTGCATCAATCGAAAGGATAATGAACAAATTGACAAAAAGAGTAGGACCGGCATAAAACTGGTCAGGAAATAAGCTATTCAGCAGGATATAGAAAAAAGCTGGTAGGAAAGAAGGAATAAAAACCAACTCATGCTTGATACATACATTATTTAGTATTAAGGCAGAAAGCAATACCATTAATGAAGATAGCACAACACTCTTTAGGGGGGTGCTGTTAAGGATATTGAAAATATGTGCCAGATAACTGATACTAACAGTTTGAGTCTTGTTGACATAGGGAATATAATACCCAAAAAACCTTATAAGCACTGTAAAAATAATCAATGCAAAGATAGTCTGGTTAAGTGTATTGGTAAATATCCTGATCAATAGAGTAACTTGATATAAGTGGAGTCCCTGTTTTGATTAATAGGTAAAACAATGCTGTTGGATGTCACCTGGTTGCATTCGGCAGGTATCACCAAGGCATAATATTGGTCGCTGTTAAGTAGTATTTTTTTACTGTGCTCGCCATTCTCTTTGTATGTAATCTGAATGACATCTGCATTTGCGCTCAATCGGTCATTGTATATGATATTGAATTTATCATCGGTAACCATTACGATGATGCCATTATAATAACCCTCGTCATTTACAGAAGACTGGTTTTTGAATACTTCTTCATCCCATTCTAAATTGCCGGCGCTGTCCAATGACAGAATTAACAATTCATCGTTATTGAATATCTTGGCGTAACTGGTTTGCGGCATACCATTGACATAAAATACATCGCTCTGGGTGGTGATGAAACTGCGTTCCGAAACCACCAGGCATCCCCCATCAAATTTTGGGATAATCTTTCTGATCTTAAATTTGTTTAGGTTTTCCCCCCTCTGTTCATATTTCATACCGATGATATTAGAAACAGTTTTTCGGCTGATCATATTAAAGACAACATGCTCAAAATTGAAATTAGCAGTATTGATGATTATATCAAAATATCCTTTATCGTCGTCGCTGTCTTTTTGACCATAAAAGCCTATCGCATGCACTTTATTTGCGCTTGAATTAAAATACAAATCGGCATAGGAAATAAACGAATCCCTGGGATGAAATATTTCATTTTTAACGAGACCTGTTTGCATATTCACACAAAGTACTCTGTTTTTGTAATCAAATGCTTTTGTGCTTTTGAAATTTTTACTTGTACTGAATAAACAATAGAAATGGCCGTTTTGGTCTAACAGAGTCTTGGAAATATCGATATCCCCAATGGGTTCACTTAACTGAATTACCTTTTGGTTGCTAAGCTTATTATTTTCCAATGCTTGTAAATAAATATTTGTCATTTTGTCATTTTCTGTAATATACCAGGCCAGAAATTTTTGTTTGTTCTCGCTGTATTCTATTTTAAAAT
>JBBQIF010000260.1:0-4849 GCA_038324665.1 Bacteroidia bacterium | reverse complement strand
GGTTAATCTCCTTTTGCAAGGATTCATTCATCAATGGCATATCCGGATTTGGCTCATCATTATTGTCGAGCACACCAAGTAATGTATTATCTTCACCTTCAGTCAATGGAGCATCAATTGAAAGATGCCTTCCGCTTGATTTCATGGCGTTTTCTACCTCTATCAACGGAATTTCCAATACAGTGGCAATTTCCTCTGCAGTTGGTTCGCGTTCAAATTCTTGTTCCAGCTTGGCAGCGGCGGCGCTTATTCTGCCTATTGAGCCTACCTTATTCAAAGGCAAACGCACAATACGGCTTTGGTCGGCCAATGCCTGTAAAATAGACTGACGAATCCACCAAACCGCGTAAGAGATAAATTTGAAACCACGGGTTTCGTCAAACCTTTTGGCCGCTTTTATTAGACCTAAGTTGCCCTCGTTGATAAGGTCGCCAAGGGTTAAGCCCTGGTTTTGGTATTGTTTGCTTACGGATACCACAAAACGAAGGTTGGCATTTACAAGCTTTTCCAATGCCGCCTGATCGCCTTCGCGGATCCTTCTGGCTAATTCTACTTCTTCCTGTGCATCAATCATCTGCACCTTGGAAATTTCATTTAAATACTTGTCAAGCGATTTGTTTTCGCGATTGGTAAACTGTTTGGATATCTTAAGCTGTCTCATTGATTTTTAAAATTCTACACTGCGTTTATACTAGATTAGTTTTTTCAAAAGTTTGCAAATATACAGTAAACTATTAAAAAATTGGCAAAAATACAGGGTTTGCAGTAGTTCTACTAACAGCAAAAATCAGACCAAATTTGAGTATTGTCAGGATTTTATTTTTTACCCTTGGATCAGAAAATCATTAAAATGAGATGTATTGTTGGCTGATATTGATTCCACCAAAAATGCCATAACCATTGATAATATTATTGGAGATAGGCGTGGGCTGTGAAAAAGGATCGTCATTGTTCTCAATTTGAAGGGCCTGGCGTTTTAAATATTCATAAGCTGCCTTGCTGCAAGCGTATGTTGTAATACTGTAATAAGCATTAGTGCCCGTTTTACGGAGTGCAAAGTATTGGGGAGATGCCCTTAGTTTCAAACTTTTAACACCTGCGAGATTGCTGACAAATAGCATATTGTTGATGTATTCTGACGAATTAGCTGTATTAAGGTCACTGAGATAATCAATTCCATTGTAGTTATAATAGCCTGGTTGTCCTGTGAAGAGATAATGAAAATCAACTATCCGCACCATAAGATATTGATTAGGTCTGGAGTATTCAATACTGAGATTAAGGTTAAATTCACCTTTAGAAACGGAATCATTAGAGGAGTATATTCTCGAGGTAGTAAAGAATCCACTGTATTTTTGTAAAAAGCTTGAATCAGGTAGATAATCGTCACCACTTACCAATCCAAAACCCGGATAATTACATTCAAAGCGATAAGTATTGCCAGCCCTTGGTTTTTTATTTCCAACATACCCTGTTAATGCCTTATAGTGAAGTGAGTCGTATAATATATTGTTTTCAAAAATTTTAAAACTTATTTGTTGATTGTTGAGTTTTTTAAATGGAGCATTGTCAAGTGGGGAAAGGCTCTTATATAATTTAAATTCAAAGACACTGTCAGATTGAAAAAAACAATTGGCCACCAGCTTGCTTTCATGTTTCGGAAAATTATCCACTTTTTCTGTCTTCTCACAAGAGGAAAAAACAATGAGTATAAGTGAGCTTAAAGAAAAAAAATCGATTTTCATTTATTATCTCATTATTGACATGCCTCAAAACTTAAGACTGTCATTATATTGGTTGACTCCACCGAAAATACCATAACCATTTTGAATATTATTGGAAATGGGTGTTGGTTGAGAAAAAGGATCATCATTATTCTCTACCTGTAGTGACCGGCGCTTCATATACTCAAAGGAAGCCTTGCTGCATGAATAAATAATTATGTCATAGTGGTAACTCGCTTGACGCTTATATAGATAGCTATAGTTATTATCCCAGTTTAAATTGAGTGTCTTTACCCCTGCAGGGTTAAAGACAAATAATTGGTTGTTCACATAATCGGATTCATTGGCCGTATTGTGGTCGGCTATACCATAAATATTTTTCCCATAATTGTTCCCCGGGTAATAACCACCCATACCCCTATACCTGTATAAAGAATTTGAAAGAATTTGCACTAAAATATAGGGTGATGTTTGCCCAAAATCTATATTCAGGTTCGTTTTAAAGTCACCATACACTGACGAGTCAGTAGATGTATAGGAGTTTAAGATGGTATAGAATCCTTTCATTTTCTGGATATTTACAACATACGGCAAGTAATCTTCGCCCTTTACCAAATCGAATCCAGGGTACACACATTCAAAGCGATATGTATTACCAGCCTTTGGCCTTTTTTTTCTATTGCCAGCATAATAAGGAGGGGTGATGTTAAATGTCAATGAATCGAAAAGTATACTGTTCTCGAATACTCGAATATAAGCCTTAGGGCTGGTAAGGGCTTTGAAGGGAGCATTGTCTATTGGCGAAAGGCTTTTGTAGAGGTCGAAACGAAAGCAGGTATCGGGTCCGAAAAAGCAATTTGTAACCAATTTACTGGTATGTTTGGGGAAATTATCCACCTTCTCCGTTTTTTCACAGGCCTGGCAGATGAAGATTGTCAAAATTATAAAACTGATGCGTTGCATATTATTTAGATTAAAATTTAAAACCAATGTTAAGTGAAGGTAAAATAGGGAATAGTCCAACTCTTGTAATTTGCTTATTGCCCCTGTAGTCTGTACTTATCTTATAGTAGAAAGGGTTTATGCGGCTATAGGTATTGTAGATGCTGAAATTTATATCTATCATCCCCCATTTTTTCTTAATATGCCTTGTGATGCTTAAGTCGAGTCGGTGGTAGTTGGCGAATCTGAAATTGTTGCGACCGGAATAGCTGTAAACAGGGCTGCTAATTCCTGGGGAGCCCGGCCACGAACCAGGGTATGCTGCCGTAGCCAGGGTAGTGGCATTGCCCGTCCTGAATACCCATACCAGGCCATAATCCCAGTTTTCATTCTCCTTGTAATTCATCACAAAAGATATATCGTGTCGGCTATCATATTTATAGTAAAATTCTTTTCCGAAATTCACTTCAGGTACAGTGCGTTTTATCCAAGAAAGGGTATAGCCAATCCAGCCTGTAACCGCACCCGATTTTTTCTGTAACAACCACTCGAAGCCATATCCACGCCCCTTACCGGGCGCCACTTTGTTCTCCCAGCTATTGTTAACATTCAGGAAGGAGGCACCTTCTTTAAACTCAATGATATGATTCATGCTTTTATAATAAGTCTCAAATGTAAATTCATACATATCCTTGAATGATTTGGCAACCCCCATAGCAATTTGGTTGGATGACATGGGCCTTACAATATTTGTGGCAGGTACCCAAAGGTCATTGGGTAAACCTAGGTTATTATTGGTAAGCAAGTGAATGTTCTGTCGCATATTAGCATAGGAGGCCTTTAACGACCAGTTCTTGCCGAGTAAATAACGCGAAGCAATTCTGGGTTGTAAGGAGGGAAAAAAGCTGTTTTTATAATTGTAAAGGTTAAAATGTAAACCGTAATTAATCTTTAGTTTTTTAGAAACCTCAAAGTCATCTTCTCCATATAGGGAAGTCTCGAGGGAATTGGTCTTGTCGCTTCCAAAGGAGGTATCCACACTTCGCTGACCAGTTTCCTTGTATTTAATTTCATTACGACCGGGTACAAACTGGTGGGCAATAATACTGAAACCTGTTCTGAAATAGTGTTTGCCGTGATTAATCTCTGCATCGCTTTTTAATGAAAAATCACGGATACTACTTTTAAAGCCATTATAGTTTAATTGCTCCAGAGTGGCTGTGTCATTCACCTCTGAGGTTGAGGCAGATTGAACAATTTCGTAATAGTATTTGGTGTAATTTGCCTGGGTATTAATAAAGACATTCTTGTTGAGCACTTTGTTCCATCGCAATCCTCCCAATTGATTGCCCCATTGATTGCGGTCTTCACTTTGGTCTGAAATGGTTTTACCATCATACAAATAGGAATACGGTTTGCTCTTCACATAATATTTATCTTTACCTGTATAATAACTGAGGTATAAACGGTTGTTCTTATTTACTTTCCAGTTGATTTTAGCATTCATATCCGAGAAAAAATAACCTTGTCTGTAATTGCTGTTGCCATTGGCTAGCTGGAAAAGTGGTTGCAATAAAAAATCGAGATAGGTTCTGCGTCCACTCACCATAAAGGAGGCCTTGTCTTTTTTAATAGGACCTTCAATAGTTAATTTTGATGCCAAGGCACCCACGCTTCCTTCTACTTTTAGGCGTTTCATATTGCCCTCTTTCATTGTAATATCCAGCACACTGCTAAGGCGGCCACCATATCTTGCTGGGAATCCGCCTTTTAATATTTGCACATGGTTAATGGCATCTGTATTAAATATTGAAAAAAATCCAAACAGGTGGCTGGCGTTATAGACGGGTGAGCCATCCAGTAAAATGAGGTTTTGGTCGGGCCCGCCGCCCCTTACATATAAACCAGTGCTGCCCTCTGATCCGCCTTTTATTCCCGGCATCAGTTGTATCGCCTTAATGATGTCCGCCTCACCCATGAAGCGCGGCATCATCTTTATTTGGTTAACATTCAAAGAAATGCTGCTCATCTGGGTGCTGTTCACAATTTTTTCATCTTTACTGTAATTTACCTTTACGCCTTTTATTTGGTAAATAGGCTTCAGGTAGATATTTAAGGGCAACTCTGTGCCAGAAAGGATAGGTATTATTTTCCCATCGAAACCAACATGGCTGATATATAAA
>JBBQIF010000259.1:0-4856 GCA_038324665.1 Bacteroidia bacterium | reverse complement strand
CTGGAACTAAAACACAATTTAATAATAAAACGCTATTGGGTACTTGATAATTTTCCGGCTATTATCGATAGGGAAAACCCTAAAATGGTAGTAGTTGCAAATGGTATTGGGACAGCCGAGCAAGTTGAAATTGTTAAATATGCTAAATTGAAGGGGATTAAAGTGGTCACCATGATCTCCGAAGGCGATATGGTGGACATGAAGGAGAACGTGGAAATATTATTCTGGGGCAACAATACGGAAAGGAAAATGTATGCGGATGTTAATTTCCAATGGTCCATAAAAAACATCAATTTAGTGCGGAAATACATTGACCCTGAGAAAAAACTAAACATTCAACTTTCTGGTGGAACAGGGTTCGACCGCTATACCTTCCTACCACTCATGCAGAAAAATGAATTCCTGGAAAAATATAACCTAAGTGGTCAATTTTCAAAGGTGATTGGTTTAGCAGGTTTCCCCTTTTATTTTTTTCTAAGCGATTTATACAAGAAGGACGGGGCTTGGGAAAATATGCACCTTGATTTAGCATCATGCGAAATTATGGCCACTTTAAAAGATGATGTCAAAGACCTATATGAACAATTAATAAAAAACAATCCTGATACGCTCTTCATTTTAAAATACCATCCCATGGAATTGTACAAAGAGTATTCAGAATTTTATGGACTAAATAAGTACCCGAATACCATTGAAATTCTAATGGAGGAAAAAATCGAAGATATTATTTCTGTATCAGATCTGTGGGTAGCTTTTGAATCTACTACTTGCCTGGAGGCATGGCTGCTTCATAAGGAAACCATCATCGTGAATCCCTTGAATAAACAGTTTATCAGGTCAGAAATATCAGCAGGTAGTCCCTTTTGCATTGATATAGAGGAACTACAAACCTTGGTCAATGAGTTTTTCTCGAAAAGCAGTACAGAGAGGTTCAAACAACTGGAAATTAAAAGGAAGGAAATTATTGAGTTTGTGATCGGATTTGGGGATGGCCTCAACCATGTAAGAGCTGCTGAAGCAATCTACGAATTATTAAAACAGGATGCTACAGGTTCCACTCATCCTGTAAATGAAGTAGAGGCAAATAAACTAAAGAATAAATATGCTAATATTCACTTAAGGAAACAACTCAGAAAACTAGTTTACCTTACACCGCTTGTTTTTTTACCGAAGATTAGGAAGATATACTTGTTTGAAAAAGACAGGAAACAAGAATTTGTGCCCGCTATTAGGGAAGAATTTAGGTTAAAATACCGGAAAGCGTTAAAAGCATTTCACAAGATTTAAAATTGAGCGACCAGGAAATCCATAGCGGCAGTTGGCTAAAGAAAATAAGCAAGAACGGCAAATGGTATTTACTCACCAGCATTTTTACTAAGGGTGCTGCCATTCTCCTTTTACCTGTCTATACCTCCTACCTAACAAAAGGTGAGATAGGAGCCTTTATGACCCTCAACAATATTGGTGTTTTTATCGCTGTTTTTTTATCGCTGGCCATAGAAACTTCTTTTTACCGCTTGTACCATTTGAATAGTGATAAGGAATACCGTATAAAGCTATTCTCCACTGCTTTTTGGTTCGTTTTGGTGTTTGGTCTCTTCTTTACGAGCATTTTTGTTATATCCTCGTGTTTTTGGTTGGAAAAGTATTATTACATTCCCTTTTTACCGTATGCATTACTTTCATTTTTTCCTATCCTTGCTTTGCAATTATCCAACCTAGGGTTCTTATTTCTCAGCCAGAATTTAGAATCCAAAAAAATATCTATAATCCAAATATTAGCAGCAATTATTGGCATTAGCATTGGCTTAATATTATTGATACCACTTAATCTAAAGCTTACCGCCAGGATTTCTGCCGAAGCCATAAAATCTATTGTGATGCTTATTTTTACCATTGTTTTTTTCTGGAAAAGAGGTTTTTTAAAATTTAACTTCGACTTCGGTATCTTAAAACAATGCCTTAAGTTCTCCATACCAATGATACCCTACACATTGGCACCAGTTATCCTTAATTTTTCCGGCTCCCTGTTTATTGCCAACAAATCCGGACTCGCCAAAGCAGGAGAATATAATATGGCGATTCAAATTGCGATTTTAATATACCTAGTGCAAGACGCTGTTACGCAGGTATTGATGCCCATTATTACCTCGGGTTTAAAAAACAATAAAGAAAATTCTTTGAGAAAACTTTCTGAATTTACTGTATTACTTTTTGCCGTACTGGTATTCGCCAATTTATTCCTATCAACCTACTGCGATCAATTCATAAAATTACTGGCCAACAGGGATTTTATTGGTGTTTCGTCATTTATTACTGTACTTGGTTTTATCCATGTATTAGGCGCGCAAAACAGGCTTTATACAACGGTATTGATGTTCCATGGCAAAAATTGGCATATTACACTCTTCCTGATATCATCAGCCATTATTACCCTTGTTCTGAATATCCTGTTGATACCTATCTGTAATGAAAAAATTGTACCTTACCTTAACCTTGCAGGTGTATTAATTAATTTAATACTTGTTTACTCCTTCAGTACCAAACTTGAAAATATTCAAACCAATTTTCTCTTACTTTTTAAAATAATGACACTATTCCTGATCTTTCTTTTCGTCATCAATTATTCAGAAACTTGGTTTACACATTATCCTCACCTTATTTTTAAATCAATATTGGTATTAGCATTTGGCTATATTATTGTTCGCATTTGCAATTACAGCGAACAAATCATGCTTTTCTTTAAGGAAAGATTGAAATTTTTATAATGCCAAATTTTGGTACGCATTTTATAATAATAGTTTGTCATCCTATTTGCCAAGGCGCAAATAGGTCGCCAAACTAACTATCATTTTGTCATTTCAACCCCGGACTTCGTCCTGGGTTATTAATATTTCGCCCCGCTGGGGCTTGGGATTGTCTCTTTGAAATAGACCTAGTGTTAAGTTAATCGTTATTATGGATTTTATTACTGATTATCGGCATCAATACTACCTCGTGGTTGGTTATCAGTTATTAGGGAAAACCATTGATGACTAGGCTTTTTCACAAACTGAAACCGTCAAATTATAATAAACAAATAACTAATAATATATATTACTTATAGTGTTGTCCATTGTATCTGACAACTGATAGTATGACAGGAACTAAAAATGAGGTGCATTAATTAATAGCTAGGAAAGTGTGTAGATGGCAGTAGAAATTGTTTTTGCCTGTAACCTATAGCCATAAGGCTGCAATATTTTATAAGTTGCAAGGTTGCTTAAATTGTCAATTTCCTCATCCTGGTCTTCTACAAGTATAATTTTTGGTTTGTATTTTTCCCAATCATTTGAATTGAGTACTTCAATATCGATTCCTTCGGCATCTATATCCAGCACATCTATTGTCCTTCCATTTAAATATTGGTCGAAAACCTCGCTCAATTTACTCGTCTTAACATTCTTTTTACCAAGAAATTTTGCTCCCTGGTTCATCCTCAATTGATAAAATTCAGGTGAGAACGTGCTGATAGCACTTTCTTCGAATTCATAATAGGTTAATGGTTCCCCTAACTCAGAAATACCTAAGTTCAAGTTGATGTCCTTTGGTCTATATTTGTTAAATAATGCTATTGTATGAGGATTAGGGTCAATATTAATGCCCTCCCAGCCCTTTTTAAAGAGTTTGAAGGTGTTTGAGCCCACCTTTGGATGGTAACAGCCAACATCAACATATAAGCCATGAGGAATATCCCTAGTAAATTTTTCAATGATTAAATCCTCCCCTTCTCCGGAATAGGTTAATTGGGGTTTACCAAAAACATTTTTTCTAAATTCTTCCAAAGAATTATATACCAGTGGTGGTAGTTTTTTTTTCCAAAATCCCATAATATTGTTGGTAATCGTTATTATTAAAATACTATTTTATAGTACTTCATAAACGTTTCAAATATAGTTTTAGGTTTTGGTTTAGAAAAATATATCTAAAATCAATCGTGCTTCAGTTTCATTAAACATCTTCCTCTTTAATGAAGACATAGGAAAATAGAAACCCTTTTTGAATTTATTATTCCGCTTTACTTTGTAAGAATAGTTCAATAATTCTAATGTACTAAGATGTCTCAGAGCCTGCCCTGAACTTGTTTCAGGGTGGTAATGGTTTTAAAAGCTAAACTTAATGGGGAATTTACCACCTTAGTCATGTAAGAACACACCGCGCAGCAGCATTGCTTCAATAATAATAAATAAAATCAGCAATATAAGAAGAAGACGCTGAAGCATCTTGGATTACCCTGATAGCACTGGTAATGCCTGGAAAGTTTTTAGTTCACATAAGGGATTCCATTCTTAAGTGTTCTAAATAGTTCCATAATCGCTCAGATTACTAATAATTAACAAACTTTAACAGCAACCCTTTTTGAATTTATTCAAAATTCTTATGTGTACTAAGGTGACTTAGGTGGTAATGATTTAAAAAGCTAAAATCAAAGGGGAATTTACCACCTTAGTCACGTAAGAACACGTAAGAAGAAGACGCTGAAGCATCTTGGAGAACCCTTATGGCACTGGTAATGCCTGGAAAGTTTTTAGTTCACCTAAGAGATTCCCATCTTAAGTGTTCTAAATAGTTTCATAATCACGCCGGCGCCTAACAATCAACAAACTTTAATTGAAACCCTTTTTGAATTTATTCAAAATTCTTATGTGTACTAAGGTGACTGAGGTGGTGATGGTTTTAAAAAGCTAAACTTAATGGGGAATTTACCACCTTAGTCACGAAAGTGCACGTAAGAAGAAGACACTGAAGCATCTTGGAGAACCCTGAAGAACTGGTAGTGACTGGAAAGTTTTTAGTTCAACCAAGGGATTCAATGC
>JBBQIF010000258.1:0-4861 GCA_038324665.1 Bacteroidia bacterium | reverse complement strand
TGGCAGCAGTTCAAATGGGACTGATCTATGTAAACCCTGAAGGTGTGGATGGCAAACAAGACCCATTAAAAACAGCTAAAGATGTTAGAACTACATTTAAACGCATGGCCATGAACGATGAGGAAACTGTAGCATTAACTGCCGGTGGACATACCGTTGGAAAAGCACATGGCAATGGAGATGCCTCTATTTTAGGCTCAAGTCCAGAAGGAGCCGATGTGGCGACGCAAGGTTTTGGATGGATGAACCCGGCAAGAAAAGGGAATGCAGAAGATACTGTTTCAAGCGGATTAGAAGGTGCGTGGACAACCCATCCTAATAAGTGGAACCACGATTATTTCCGCCTTTTACTTACTTATGAATGGGAATCTAAAAAGAGTCCTGCCGGTGCATCTCAATGGGAACCTATTAATATGAAAGAAGAAGACAAACCAATGGATGCTCATTTACCTGGTGTTCGCAGAAATCCGATAATGACAGATGCAGACATGGCACTTAAAATGGATCCAGAATATCGGAAAATATCCGAGCGATTTGCCAAAGACCCTGCCTACTTTGAGGATGTATTTGCAAGAGCTTGGTTTAAATTAACGCATCGCGATTTAGGTTCAAAAAGCCGTTACCTCGGTCCTGATATACCAAAAGAAGAATTGATTTGGCAAGACCCAATTCCAACAGTTAATTATACGCTAACTGATGCGGAAATTGAAGAATTAAAAACAAAACTGCTTAACAGTGGATTGACAAATACAGAACTCATTAACACAGCATGGGATAGTGCAAGAACCTTCCGTTGTTCAGACTACAGAGGCGGGGCTAATGGTGCAAGAATAGCTCTTCCACCTCAAAAAGACTGGGAAGGTAATGAACCGCAGCGCCTTGAAAATGTACTCAACAAAATTCGGGAAATTCAGTCTGGTTTAACTAAAAAAGTAAGCATTGCCGATTTGATTGTTTTGGGTGGAAGTGCTGCTATTGAAAAGGCCGCGCAAGCTGCAGGTGTCAGTATTAAAGTGCCATTTACCCCAGGCCGTGGCGATGCTACAATTGAAATGACTGATAGTGAATCCTTCTCAGTACTTGAACCATTATATGACGGCTACAGAAACTGGCTTAAAAAAGATTATGTTGTGAACCCCGAAGAATTACTTCTCGACAGAACACAACTCATGGGTCTAACTGCGCCTGAAATGACTGTTTTAATTGGCGGGATGCGTGTTTTAGGTACAAATTATGGAGCTGCAAAACATGGCGTATTAACAGAAAGAGAAGGCACTTTAAGCAATGATTTTTTTGTAAATATTACAGATATGAAATATACTTGGAAGGCCATTTCCGACAATTTATTTCACATTATTGACAGAAAAACACAAACGACTAAATGGACAGCAACTCGAGTGGATTTAGTATTTGGTTCAAATTCTGTTTTACGTGCTTACTCTGAGGTTTATGCGCAGGATGACAACAAGGAAAAGTTTGTGCAAGACTTTGTTCAGGCATGGGTAAAAGTGATGAATGCAGATCGTTACGATTTGAATTAATAAACTAACTCAGTTGTAAACAATACCTGTCCAAAATTGGGCAGGTCAAGGTACTATGACTTTAATCAGGTCTGTGAATTATATAATTATTTTTTATAATGGTGTAACACATTTGCTTAATAAATTACTTACTTTTGTTTCATAAAAGTAAATTTAATCATGAAAAAAATATATCTGGTCTTATTATTTGTTCTCATCTATTTTACAGGCAATTCTCAAGCAATTTTTCAAAGCATCAATTATGGTGAAAAAATGGAGCCGGGCTTAATGCTTCAATTGGATGATAAAACTAAAGTAGTACAAAATACTATTCTTGAGAAGTTAGAGGAAACAGGTTACAAACCAGAAACGAAAGGTGCCCTTTTTTGGAAATCTAATACCATAAATGATTTTTATATTTTTAAGCAGGTAACATTGCCCCAATTAAAAAATCAAACCTTAGATCTCTATTTCAAAGTCGAGAAGCAAAAAGACGACAAAAGAAAATCAACAATTTACATGCTCGTAAGTAAGGGATATAATAATTTCGTTTCTCCAGAATCTGATACAGCAATCTACAGAGCTGCAAGAAAGTTTTTAAACAGTTTTATCAAAGAAACCGAGGCCTTTAAATTAAGTATTGCAATTGAAGAACAACAGGAGAAACTTGATGATTCAAAAAAGAAAATGAAAGACCTGAAGAAGGATGGAGATGACATGCAAAAGAAGATGGATGATTTAAAAAAGGAAATGAGTAAAAATTTAGAAGAGCAACAGAAGCTAGATGCCAAAATTCAGGAACAAACTAATGTGCTTGATGATTCCAATATTAAATTGAAAATGCTAAAAAAATAGCACTTTAAAAAAGAAATATACATTCAGACAATATGGACGTAAAAACATCAAAAAAAAGTATTCTTATACTAATTTTTATTGGGATTGCTCTAATAGCTGGAATTTGGATTTGGAAGGAAATGCAATTGCGCAGTCTGCAAAAAGAAACAGATAAGCATTCTACCGAAATTAAGAAGCAGTATGCGCAACTAATGCTTGAAATGCAATCGCAAGACCTAAGGGCCATTATAAAACCATTGGTTTGGGCAGTGAGGGCTGAAATGCTGAAAAACAATTTGAATGATATCAACTTTTATATCAATGAATTAGTAAAGGAGCAAGGATTTCAATTCATAGTAATAACAGACGATAAAAACCTTATTATTTCTTCTACGAATAAGAAATGGGAAGGAAAGCCCTTTGAGACTGTTGGTTTGACATCAGATTTGTCAAGTGATAGCACAATAGTTAAAACCGTAAGCAATACAATATTGGCAAGTGCACCCATCATGGGCTTTAATAAACGATTAGGAACTGTTTTTATAAGTTTTGACGTGGTACCCCTCATTTTTAAATAAGTACATTTAAATTCCATAAATCTTTTACCCTGATAGGAACAAAAAAAGCCAATCACAAAAAATGGTGCGAATTTTGCATAATTTTAGATGAATTTCATAACCCTTATATACAATAACAGTTATACTTTTGCATATCAATTTATTGATGACACATTTTTTTTAACAACCAAACAAAATACCACATTATGACTCAATTATCAATTAAAAAAATCCTTATTCCAACAGACTTTTCAGACAACTCCTTAAAAGCATTTGACCACGCTATTTTATTGGCAAAAATCACAAAAGCAGAGGTTGTTCTCCTTCATGTCATGGAAGACATGATGGCAACTGCCCATATTGGCAACAACATGTCGCCTTCCTTAATGGCCCTCCAGAATTTAGAGGGGAATGTTTTAGAATACAGAAAAGAGCAATTAAATGAAATTATAGCAAAATTGGAGAAGGAAAACGTACCAAAAGTGACGCCCATGGTTGTTATCGGCAGAACACACAGGGAAATCATCAATGCATTAAAAAATACAGAAGCTGATATCGTATTTATGGGTACACATGGTGTTTCCGGCTTCCGTGAGTTTATTATGGGCAGCAATACTGCCAGCGTAGTGAGGGATGCCCCATGCCCAGTGCTATCAGTACAAAAGCAACCGGTAAAATCAGGCTTTAAAAATATTCTTGTTCCCTTTAGTGATAGACCCCATTCAAGAGAAAAGGTGATGTATGCTATAAAGATGGCAGAATTATACGGCGCCACATTGCATATATTAGGTATTGATGTTGAAAACAGCCCCGAACATACTAAAACTATAGAACTTGAAGCTGCCCAAATAAAGGAAATAATTGATAATCATCAGTTGCAATGCACTGTCAAAGTTATGTCAGCTGCTTATGATTTCGATACTGCACTTAGCTATGCAGCCAAAGTTAACGCCGATCTTATTGTAGAAATGGGTGATATTGAAAAGCAGAATATTGCTGAATATTTTTCAGGTTCATTCTCACAGCAGATAATTAACCATTCCACTATTCCGGTATTAAGCATTCATTCATCGTTTAACCCTGAAATGGTTGAGCAATGGCATGGCATTTAAAGATTGGCTATTGCAGCTTGTTAATATACTTAATATTCCAAAGAGTAAGACGCTGAAGCGTCTTGGATAACCCTGATGGTTCTGGTAGTGCCTGCAAAGTCTTTAGCTCACCATAGAGATTGATTTCTTAAGTGTTCTAAAAAGTTGCACAATTATCTACTATTATCCTTAGCAAAACTTTAACCGAAGTCCTTTTTGAATAAATTCAAAAACTAACGTGTACTTACATGACTAAGTGCCTGCCCTGAACTTGATTCAGAGTTGTTAAATGGTCTCGGTTCTTTTTATTTGAACCATAAAAGGACATATAAGGACATTTAAGAATTTAGGAATCGTTTTAGCAATGTATCTATTCCTCTTTAAAGCTTGCTTTAAAAAACTAAGGGCTTATTATGTTAAGTAATGGTTTTAAAAAAGCTAAAGTCAAATAGAAAATTTACCACCCTGAATCAAGTTAAGGGCAGGCTCCAGCCACATAAGAACACTTAAGAGTAAGTCGCTGAAGCGTTGGATTACCCTTATGGTTCTGGTAGTGCCTGCAAAGTCTTTAGTTCACCTTAGAAATTGATTTCTTAAGTGTTCTAAAAAGTTTCATAATCATCTACTATTCTATTATCCTTAGCAAAACTTTAACCGAAGCCCTTTTTGAATTCATTCAAAAAACTAATGTGAACTTAGGTGACTAAGGTGGTTAATGGTTTTAAAAAAGCTAAAGTCAAATGGGAAATTTACCACCCTGAATCAAGTTAAGGGCAGGCTCCAGCCACATAAGAACACTTAAGAGTAAGTCGCTGAAGCGTTGGATTACCCTAATGGATTCGAGTATTGTCTGCAAAGT
>JBBQIF010000257.1:0-4865 GCA_038324665.1 Bacteroidia bacterium | reverse complement strand
AGACTTAAAATACGGTATTATTATCTACAACATAGATATCTATGCTGACAGGGCCATATTCAGTGCAGGTATGGCATTCCGCGACCCAAAAAGCAATCAATTGATTGCATTTCGTGCGAATAATATTACTTTTAGTAACACCAATGGATTAACAGGTCCTGTAAAACTATACTTGGTTTCTGATGTAACCATGGCACTCGGGCAGGCTGCTGAAATAACTATTTTTGGTGGCGACCAAAATACTTATGCCATTTTTGAATGTAAGGGCCTTCAACAATTTAGTATTAGTGGCACTGTCAATTTTAATAATGAACTCCTTTTACCTGTAAATAATGAAGGGGAAATAATAGCCAATAAAAAACTTAAAGCCACCTTCTCGCTTCAAACCAAATCTTGGACCGACATGGTGGTTCAAATATCGTTGCAACCTTTTCAGGTAAAGGGTTTAAATCAATATGTTTTCACTATCAGTAAAGCAACTTTAGATTTAAGTGAAACCATGAATGCAACCGGCATGGTATTTCCTCCAGCCTACAATGCAACTGAAGTGGCTGTAAACCAAAATATATGGGAAGGGTTCTATCTGCAAAAAGGGAGTGTTATGTTACCTACCCATTTTAAAACAACTGACCAAAAGAGGATTGAACTTGGTGTTGAAAATTTACTAATTGATGAGTTTGGTTTCAGTGGTCATTTATTTGCGACCAATCTACTTGCATTTGAAAAAGGCAGAATCGCCAATTGGCAATTTTCTATTAATCGCTTAGAAATTGTTGTTGAAATGAATGAAATTATGAGTGGCAGAATGGCCGGGGATATCGGTATGCCAATTTTCCCAGATACTTCCAAATTAAGCTATCAAGCGTATATAAGTGCTAATGATAATTACGGCATGCAGGTTATGGTGCGATCCAATCTGACTGTACCTGCCTTTAAGGTAGCAAGGCTAAACCTACAACCTAACTCATATATTGATATGGATATTAGCGAGGGCCACCTTATGCTGCAAGCGAATTTGAATGGTGAATTTGCAATTGAGAACAAAGGCAATGGCGAAAATGAAAAAACAAAGTACAATTTTCCATCGCTTGTATTCCAGGGTTTCAAGGTTGGCAATAATGAACCAAAAATTGACATTCAATACTTAGGATTAAAAAACAATACTGCTGAAAGCAATAAATTTTCCAACTATCCATTGTCAATTGATGCCATCGGACTTGAAAAGGTAAATAATGAAAAAAGAATAATCATTAAATTTGGTTTAAACCTGATGGAAACGGTCGCTGTAAAATCAGGTATAGCAATTGTAGCCGGCGAAAAAACAGAGAACAATATTGACCGCTTCATATTCAAAAGAATAGAAATAAATGAAATAACAATAAAATGCGCCATCAGTTGTTTTACGCTGAATGGCACTATTAATTTTATCAAAGAAGACCCAACATTTGGCAATGGATTGAGTGGTATAATATTTTTCAAAATTGACAAACCAAAAATAGAGGCCAATGCCACCGTTCTATTTGGCAATATCAACAACCATAGATATTGGTATTTTGATGCCAGCATCTTATGGGACAAGCCGGGCATCCCTTTCTTTCCGGGAGCAGAAATTAACGGGTTCATTGGCGGTGCTTGGCACGGTATGCGGGAGCTTACTGCAAATGATAAAATTCTAAATCCACAATACGGCAATACTTCTATAGGCAAAATTTACATTCCTGACATCAATTCAGGATTAGGTTTAAGAGCAGGCCTGTATTTAAAAAGCTCCGGGGGCAATGAAAGCAGTAATCCTTTTATTGCCAAAGTTGTTTTAGAATTTCAATTCAACAAAAACAATGGCATTGATAAAATAGCCCTTTTTGGCAATGTGGACATCATGACTAAGAACACAACCGCTAGCAAGGATGACCTAAAACAGTCAACCGTGAACATTCCCGGTAATAATGCCTGGAAAAACTATCTTGCTAATTATTCACCAAAGGGAAATATAAGTGGTCCGTTCATGTTAGATTTTGATTTTACAAACAAAGTATATCAAGCCAACTTTGCGATATATATACAAGGGCTCGCCAACAATAAAATTATTGGTGGTGGAGCAAAAGGTTTGGCAGGCGAACTATCCATTTATTTTAGTCAGGCCAAATGGTATTTATGGATAGGCACGCCTCAACAACCGATTAATATTAAGCTTAATTTAGGAAAAGCAGGAGATGCTATGATAAATGCGTATTTCATGGCAGGCACTGAAGTAGGACCAGCAGAACCATTACCACGTGAAATTACAAATATCCTTGGGAATAAGCAGGCAGACGGTATGCGTAAATTAAGTGAAATGGCATCTGGAAATGCATTTGCATTCGGTTCAAGGCTTTATTTGCGAATAGGAAGTGAAGGGGGCGAAAGCAATATCAGTGTTTATGCTTCCTTAAAGGCCATCATTGGCTTTGATATCAATTTATCCAATTATGGGAAAAATGCATTTTGTGAAGGGCAACAGGGTTCTCCCGGCATCAATGGCTGGTTCGCCAATGGTCAATTGTTTGCGTACCTGCAAGGCCGGGTAGGTGCAAGTGTCCATACAACACTTTTAAATACCAGTTACGACCTGTTAACCCTTACAGTAGCATCCCAATTATATTGCCAAGGACCCAATCCATTTTACAGCAACGGTTCAACAGTTGTTAAAGTGAATATAGCAGGAATAATAGACACCAAAATTAAATTAAATTTTGAAATTGGTGAACCCTGTAATATGCAGAAAAGGAAATATACAGATACCTCTATCATTATCGAAACTAATCCTGAAAATAATCAAAATAATATCAGCACTTTTATTCCACTAAAAACAAAATTTTCTCTTCCAATAGATAAACTCTTGACAAATGCGGAAGGTAAACGCGTAATTTTTAAATTAACAAAATATGAGGTATCAGATAATGGAAAGATAATAAAAGGGAAAATGAATTGGAATGAATCGAGTACTCTGCTCACTTTCAATCCGGATAATCTTCTTCCCGGAAATAAAAAATTAATAATCAAAGCATATATCGAGGCAATCACCCATAATTCAACTTATGAACTACAAAATAATAATGGTATAAAACTAAATATTTCTATAAAAGACTACCCTAAATTTAATTTATTCGTGATGAAAATGCAAGAGAATAATTTAACTGAACTTACTTTCGATAATACCAGAAAAATAAAACGTATAGATAGATATGAGTTCCTTATGCTCAATGGAAAAAAGGTAGATGAATACAAAGAAATTAGTTTTACAACTGCTAAAAACCCTGTAAATATCCCAAATGAAAACATTGAATATGCCTATCCTGTGCAAAACCAATTAAACTATCACAAGGATTTAAGTAATAATGGTTATTTAAAATTAAACAAGGAACAAACGGATATTACTGGTATTGCCAACACAAAAATAATGGCCTTGTTCATTGACAACAAAGGCAATGTTATTGCGGAAAACAAAGTAACAATCATTGGTTCAAAATTAACCTATACAATCCCAAACCCTGATTTAAAAGAAATAAGTATCTACAAAGTTGTATTTAAAAGAAAGGCTGCGACTGCACCTTCAGAGAAAGGCACCAATATTAATACCATGAGTATCTCTCCAGAAAATAAGACATCTAGTCAACTGTTCAATACAGAAGGCAATCTAATAGCCAACACGAACACCGTTAAAAAAACTGCTACGCTTATCCCTGAACTAGTCTTGTTCAGCTATAGTTTTAGCACAGGCAAATATTCATCATTCACAAATAAAATGGAAGCGTATTCGATGAGCCCCGGCAGCGGCTCATCTACTCTTCAGTCTGGAGAACCGCTTAACTTCAATGTGACAGGCACTGCAAGGGAATATTTTGATTTGTTTGAATTACAGGGTAAAGAAAACACAGGATCAATGGTTAAGGCCACTTTGCAATTAAATCAAACACCATGGTTTATGAATGACAACAAAAAAGTGTATGCTATTTTCAATTGCAAAGACAAAAAAATCATTGATGAATTAAACTTAAATAGAGATACTCAAATATTCGGATTTTATCCGTACAAAGCAGTCTCAATTCTGGAAAATAATCTTGAGAAAATGCAATTAACCACCTCAAAATATGGTGAAGTCCTTGCCAGACCCGAATACACGGATAAGGATATCTGCATTGAAAATGCAATGGGCGAAATTGTTTTTAATGACCTCGAGGAAATTAAAAATGGGTTAATCAGGTACGTCAACTCAACAAGTGATATAAACATCCCTGAATTGAACAAATACTTTAGTTTATTCAATCCGCTCATTAATACTGGCAATATAACTGTCAGTAAGGCAGTCTCTCAGCCTAGTGCGCCACAAAACTATTCACTTCTCTCTGTAGCTTCATTGAAGGTTGCTGTTCAAAACACCAATCCAAACATCAGTATGCCTTCTGACAAAACCCCAAACAATAGCCAATGGGTCATCAGGATTTCAAAATTAACACTGCCACCTTTGACTAAAAATATAGCTTATCCAATAATCCTTACATACACCCTGCCTGGCGATACAAAGCCAATCTCCACCTATATTCTAAAACCAATTTACACTGAACAATGAAAAACAATTACCTACTTTTACTCCTATTGATTTTTATTGATTTCAAAATTAAAGGAGAACAAAAACCTTATCCTAAACTTATTGTTAAAACACATACTTATACTGATGGGATTGCTATCCGCTGGACTCCTGCCAATCTATCACTTTGGCGCAAATGGAGCGTGAATGGATACAAATTGGAAAGGCATACACTTAATAAAGATGGGGCGACATCAGATAAAGTTCAAAGTATTCTTATTGGTGGCGAATCCATCAA
>JBBQIF010000256.1:0-4866 GCA_038324665.1 Bacteroidia bacterium | reverse complement strand
ATTTTGACGCCTGTTAAAATTTAATTATTTCTTCTCCAGTATTTTAAAATCAAAACTGTAGGCATGCCTTTCGTCTGTGGCATGGTGTTCGTTATAGATGGTGTGCCATTCTTCATCTTTCCATTCAGGGAAAAAGACATCCGCCTCCGGCCATATATGGTTAATTAAAGTAACATAAAGCCTGTCGGCTTTTGGCAACATCTCTTTGAAAACAACGCCTCCTCCTAATATCATCAACTCTTCTGTGCCTTCAGGTACCAGCAGCATGGCATTTTCAAGACTATCCGCATATACATAGCCTTCTATTACATCTTTTGATGAGGAAGAAACCACAATGTTTAACCTCCCAGGTAAGGCTCTGCCAAGCGAAACCATGGTATTGCGCCCCATGATCATCGGTTTGCCTTTTGTTTGATCTTTGAACCATTTAAAATCATCGGGCAAATGCCACATAAGGGTATTGTTATGACCAATGGCTCTATTGAGGTCCATGGCTGCTATCATTGCTATTATCATTTTTGCCATTTTAAATTTTATTTAGTCTATTTCGAGACAGCCAATATCTTTATAATTATCATCAGTGATAAAAGCCTTTATAATATCAAAGTGTTTTTCGAGGTATTCTATGAGCCTGGTTGTTGAAGTATTACCCATTCTCAACCATATTACTTTTGGAGGATGGCCATAAAGTGTAACTAGGTCATAAAAGTCTGCATCGAAAGTTACTATGACAAATTGTTGCTCTTTAGCATAATCCCAGATTTGTAGGTCAGTAGAATTTTCTAAATTAAGTTCCCTGACCTGTTTTGCTTCAGGTAAAAGGTCTTTTAACGCCTTAATCACCCGGAAGGAAATATTCTGATCAAAGAGTAGTTTCACTATACAATTTTTATTTTGTGTTCCCTGTCAGCTGCATATGATAAGGCTGCTGTTAAATCTTCATTAGTCAGCTCAGGATAACCATCTAAAATTTCTTTATTTGTCATACCTGATGCAAACCACCCCAGAATGTCATAAATGCTAATCCTCATTCCCCTGATACAAGGTTTTCCAAATCTAACCTGTGGATTAATTGTAATAATTTCAGAATAATGTTTCATGGAGTTCAAAATTACAAAAAAATACGCTTACGTCAAAATTCCCTATAATTATAGCGTTTTCAATTGTCAGGGCACTTCAATCTTTGCATATAACTTCCCTTTCCAGAACATGGGCTTTTTATCATCGAAGGTATTCTTAAAGGTCATGTTAAACTCAGCCTTCATGATGCCTTTATGCCATAATTTTTGATCAATCCTGATAGTACCACCGGTACAGTAAAAATAGGATTGTCCGTTTGGGGTAATGCTGTTCAGATCAATTATTGCATAACAGGTGTCCTTTATAATTTCCATTTTTAAACTGCAATGGGTAGCAATATTGCACCAGGTATTACAACTGACTGAATCCTTCCCTTTCCGCACAACATCTATAAAATCTGTGCCGGCCCATTCATAGCACCAGGCTTCACATTCTATGGAATAATATTGGTGACTTGTATCCAGCAATTCGTAAAATATTTTTGCTGAATCTTTAAGCACAATCCCATTGCTGTCCATCATGTCATAGCATCTTTCGGGACACAATCCTCCATCCCCGCAACCTGCCCTTCCGTCTTCCTTCACCACAACTCCTTCAAGGTAACTCCAGTGCTTCCTGAAGGAAAAATTACCTGGGATTTGGGCCATCCATTGAACCACTATGGGTACTGAAATGTGTATGTCTGCCTTTTGTTTTTTCTTTACATGTATGTTTTGCCCGTGTAAGAAGGGACATAATAAAATGAGTGTTAAAATGGCAATGCTTTTTATCATTCCTTTACAAATTTAATCACGCACTTAATCTCCCCAGAATTTATTTTTAGAAAATATAAACCTGTTGGAAGATAAGAAAGGTCCTGCTGTTCAATTTCTATCCCCGACCAGATGTTTTCTCCCAATGAATTGATAAGTTCATATTGTAAATTCGGCAATGCACTTTTCAGTATGATTTTATTTGTAACAGGATTGGGATAGATAGAAACGGCTGCATTTAAGTCCTTGTTGACAATTAATGACAATGCATTACAAGGATCTGAAATATTGATTACTTTCATCGGTTCGGAGACTAAAAAACCACCGTTGCCTTGAGGCACAATTACTGAATAAGTGCCCATTTGTGTCAAAAGTAATTTTTGAGAAGTATCCCCATTCGACCATTTATAGCTCTTGTGTCCTCCTGTTGCTTCTAAATAATATTGATTACCAAACTTGGTACATGAGATTACAGGTCGGTGAAGATCCCATGGCAATCCTGGATAATTGAAAACTCTGTAACTGTGCAAGGTATCATTGAATGCTAATTCAAATACCTTATTTCCATTTGGCTTAACAACATCAAACGTAGTGCTTAAGCCAGCTACAAAGCCATAATTTACAAGGGTATTCCCGTTTTTTAATCGTTGTACATTCCCCGTAGCCTGGCTAAACTTTAATGGGTCTCTGGTGTAATCCCATACTAAGGTAGCTTTAAGGGCCGCCTCATCCAACCTATATTCTTTTGCTGCTACGGGATGCACTTTTGAACCGCTCCTGCCATTGTCAAGCAATGTAATATTGCCGTTGGCAATGCGCCTGATATCATGCTGACTTTTAAACATATCGTTATCATTCATAAATGCAAACTGGTTGGCCTTGCCTCCCAGTCGCCACATTACAGCACCTGTAGCACGGTTGATTTTAGTAATCTCATTAAAATGCCTTGAAGAAAGCAGAATATTTCCGTCTGTGTCCATATCAATCGCATTGCAATGGGTCCAATCCACATTCGTAGGGTTGGTAAGCCTTGTACTGTCCACATCTGTAAATGAGAAGTGGTCCTTGGCATGCCATTCGAACACCAAATTCTTATTTTCATCCAGTTCCTGAATAACTCCCGCCCTTACTGTTGCAGTAGCACTACCTGCAGTTGCATTCTTGAAAATAGGATAACTGCTAAGGTCCATCGTAACAGATTCTATCCCCAACAGAAGATAGTGGCCGTTATCTAATAGCTGCATTTCATGGGTATCCATTGTAACACCGTTCTTACAGGTAACGGAATCAACGATGTTAAAAGTGCTGTCGAGAAAATAGAATATATTGGGTATTTTGCTATACGAGATTAAACCATTTTTTTGGCGTGCAAAACTGGCAATATCCCTATTGAATACTTTAAAATAAGCAATATTCCCTTTGCCATCCACAATCATTTGGGTTGGATTTGGGGCAGGTGAACCAATATTTGCCTGGGTAGGTAAAATGAAATAATAGCCGGTAGATGAAGTATCAGAAACTATAGCTGTAAAGGCGGGAAACGTTTGCGCTGAAAGTCTTGTTAACGCGCAAAAAAATAAAAATAAGGTTATACCAAATGATTTTAACCGACGAAAATAATATTGCTCCATTTTTGATGCTATTTTGAATCAGCAAAGTAACAATAAATAGGAGATAAAGAAAATCTTATTACTGACGAATATACATGAGTTGGGAATTCCGTTTGATGGATGAAAATTAAAGTGTTCGATTGCTTCTCTAATTGTCATTCTTTGTTCTTCAATTTCTCTTACAAGCCAGCGTCGAAATGAAATCTCGTAGCTATTAGCCTCATCAGTTTTTTCAAACGAATCTGATACCATTAAGGTATAATTCTCCTTTTTTTGTTTTGTACTCATTTTGATTTTTTTTGTTTCAAAATGTGTCAAGTTTTTTCAGGAGAGGACACTATCTTATTAATTCTACAACACCTTTTAATGAATATGTTTTATGATTATAGCCGGTATAATTTATTAAATATAAATAAATTCCTTCGTTACAAATTTCATCTTTGTATTTGCCATCCCATTGTACATGAGCATCGTTCATTACAAATAATTGCTCACCCCAACGGCTGTATATAGTCATTGAATATTCCTTAATATTAATGCCAGTAGGTATAAATAGATTATTTACACCAGAGGGAACAAATGCATTTGGTATCCATATTATTGGGGTGCAAATATCTTGGATTTGGATAGTTTCATTCATATAACATTTGTTATTCGCTATAACAGTTATTGGATAGTTACCTTTCCTTTCTATATTTTTTATTGAACCTGAATCTTTTGAATATTGCCAGTAATAGGCATATTGATTGTCCAATTCAATTTTAATATATGTGCTATCCGAACTGCAAAATTCGGATTTTGAAAGAAAATTTAAGCTTGGCTTTGCTTTTTCTTCTATTAATATGGTATCTGTTAAATGACAGCCTGATATGGATGCAGTAACAATATAATAGCCGCCCTTTTTTATGTAGTAAAGTGAATCTGTAGAACCATCATTCCATTTTATGATAGCATGATTAAGAGGAATGTTTTTTACAATGGTATCGCTGGAGCACAAAAAGGTATCGTTGCCTAAAGTAAAGGAGGCATCTTGCTTAACAAATAGGCTGAAAGTATCTATAGAATTAGGGGTTTTTAGAATATAGGTTGCACTTTTATCGGCAATGAACTGATAAATGCTATCTGTAGATAGCAGTATATTATTATGGTACCAACTAAAGGGATCACTGTAATTGCTTGTAAATTGTACTGATTCTCCTTTACAAACGGTATCTGGAAATATAACACTTTTTTGCTCATAAACCGAAACATCGTCAATAAAATAATAGGCCCACGAAACAGGATTAACCCACATTGCAGAAAAATCCGATTAAAAAAAATATTTTCAATTTTTTTCAATAAAAAGAGGGGCAATAAAGCGCTTAGGCCTTTAGGGGGGTACGAGAGGAGTTTTCCCATTGAATTCTCAGAGGCTTTTTTAGGTT